>NZ_JADPKU010000056.1:0-1969 GCF_023074095.1 Bradyrhizobium sp. 137 | reverse complement strand
AAATCGACGGGCTGCATCTCGGCGACGATCTCGTGCTGGTCGCCGCGATCGGGGTTGACGGCGAAGGCAACAAGCATCCGCTGGCGCTGGTGGAAGGGGTGACCGAGAACGCCGCAACGGTTCAGGCCCTGCTGGATAACCTGGTCTCGGGCGGGCTCGACCCAACGGTGCCAAGACTGTTCATCGTCGACGGCGCGAAAGCGTTGTCGAAGGCGATCCGCCGCACCTTTGGTTCGGCCGCTGCGATCCAGCGCTGCCAGATCCACAAGGCGCGCAACATCATGGAACGCCTGCCGAAAGAGCACCATGCGGCCAGCCGTCGGGTGCTACGCCAGGCTTGGGAGCTCGATGACGCCGACAAGGCTGAAAAATTGATCCGCAATCTCGCGCGTCGACTCGACCAGCAATGGCCCGGCGTAGCGGCCAGCATCCTCGAAGGCCTCGACGAAACCTGACTGTCGTCCGGTTGAAGCTGCCGAAGGAAATTCGTCGATCGCTCGCCTGCACCAACATCGCCGAGAACATGATGGGCACCATTCGCCGCGCCACGCGCAACGTCAAACGCTGGCGGGATGCCGGTATGGCCTTGCGGTGGGTCGCGGCCGGCATGATCGAGGCCAACAAGGGCTTCCGACGATTGAAGGCGCATAAGCAATTGTCGGTTCTGCGTGCGGCCCATCAAGCTCACCACGATCGCATGACGATCAAGCCCATTGCCCACCTCACCAGGGCCGCGTAACATTTATTCCGGCAACGTCAGCCCGACGCAGTTCAACAGCGATCGGGACATCCCCGAGAGCTCCGCAATCAGCCTCTCCACCGAAAAAGCCATCTCGGAGACCAGAGCATCCTGGCGAACTTCTCCATTCAACAGGCATTGAAGCCTGACTGTACCGGGATCGACTTCGTCAGGGGTCACAAGGTATGGACCGATCGGCATTGTCCCATCGATGCTCTTGCCCTTGAGCCACTGGCCGCCGTGCCGGCGCTGCAAGTCCCGCTGCGAAACATCATTTGCCAAACAATAGCCGAAGATGTGGGCTGCGGCTTCGCGCTCGGGGATGCTGCGGCGGCCTTTCCGATGACCACGGCCAATTCTGCTTCGTAGTCCCATTTCGTCGAGATCCTCGGGTCGAACGCGATGGGATCGCGCGGTCCGATTACTGTATCGGGCCCTTCGTGAAGAAGGTCGGCGCCTTCGGCAGTTCCTTGACGTCTTGGCTGGCGCGCTTTTCTTTGCCGTCGTTAAAGTGATCTAGATAGTTCCATCCCGTGCAAAGGATGTCACGGCGAAAGCGCCGGATGGGCGGGAGGAGCGCCAAATCTGCAAGTGGCACGTGCTCAGCTTCCTTCCCGCCGACCAGTCTCCTGACTTTCGGTCAGCGCTTCGGCCCCACCCTCTATGATTGGCAAAAGATCGCCTGAGCTGCTCCGGTTTGATGGACACCGAGATTAGGTGTTTCATGAAGCCGGAGGTGGGCGATGAAGAGACGGAAGTTCACTCGCGAGTTCAAGATCGAGGCGGTCAAGCTGGTCAGGGAGCGTGGGGTGTCGATGGCGCAGGCCGGGCGCGACCTGTGTTCATGAGAACGTTCTGCGCAAATGGGTGAAGGAGTTCGGCTCCGATCCGGTGCAGGCCTTTCCCGGCCACGGGCAGATGAAGCCGGAGCAGCAGGAGATCGAGCGGTTGCGCCGTGAGGTCACCAAGTTGAAGGCCGAGCGGGATATCCTAAAAGACTGTCCAGCGTTGTGGCGCGCCTGCGCGGGGCTAAAACAGCCTTGTGGTATCTTCTTGGCTGGGAGGGTAGCGGCCGTCAGCTTATTGGAGGCAGAATCCCCGTTAAAAAACGTGGTCCATGGGTGCATGCGGACTTGGGAGTGGTGACGCTGCTCCGGCGGCGATCCCGATTAGGAAGATGACGATTGGCATAACCCTGACCCTCCTGCCCATTTTTAAATGGAGGACCTG
>NZ_JADPKU010000059.1:0-2241 GCF_023074095.1 Bradyrhizobium sp. 137 | reverse complement strand
CCACCCCGACGCTCGCATAGAGTCAGTAAGAGCAGTTCCGGCCACGTCGCGACGGAGCTATTACAACGAAATACTGCCGGCCTTTTTCAACGGAATCGGTCATGAGCCGACGCAGTCCATTTGAGCAACGAGTCTTTTGAAAACGATCAGATGAAAGAATGATGCGGCGTTGGGACAGCGTGACTGTCGAATCACATCGCTTGCGCGAGTAGAAGTTTGAGCATTGAATCAGCGATGATACCCATAACTGCAAGTGGTTTCTCGGGTATGCCTGCGCTCTCGCAGGATGAAGCGATGCAGAGATTCGCCTAGGCTTTGGGCGCGTGATGGCTTCATGCGTAGCTGAACCGGAGAGGTACGCCTAGTCGGTCCTGCCAACTGATTGGGAGTAGCCACACGCGCCTCATGCGCGCACCTAGCGCGGTCGACGGCCAACAAACGGGAGGACAACAATGAGCACCTGGCTTAGTGAGCGAGAACAGCGTCTCGTCGCGGGCGCGGAGGCGGCATCGGCGGCAACGCCTATCCCGACCCAGATTGTCTCCAATGGCGAGTATCTCCCGCCCCCGCAGAGCGATACGCAAAAGAAAGTCGAGGCACGGATCAACGAGCTCGCTGATGTCAACGGCAGGCATCTCGGCTTGAGCCGCAGGCAGTTCTTGCACACGAGCTGCGGCATGGCGGCAGCGTTCCTCGCCATGAACGACATCTACGGCAATGTTTTCCAGGTCGCGCCCGCTGAAGCCCGCGAGCCCGAGCTGATGCTGGCCCGCGCGCAAAGCCTTGCAGGCCAATTCATCTTCGATGTCCAGACTCATTTCGTGCGGGACGACTTCGACCACAAGGAACTGTTGGGGCTGGCGGACTTTGCGAGCCAGCACTGGAATCCGAAGATGAAGGAGGAAGGCGTCTCCTCGCTCGCCCGCTACAAGTTCCAGAACTATGTGAAAGAGATCTACTACGACAGCGACACCAACATGGCGCTCCTGAGCGGCGCGCCCTTCGACGACCCGAGTTGGTGGCTGCTATCCAATGAGCAGATCGTCAAGGCGCGAGAACTGATCAACGACTTCGCCGGTTCGCGCCGCCTGCTGGCGCATAGCGTCATCACCCCCAAGCAACCCGGCTGGATGGACGAGGTGGACAAGGCGATCGAGGTCTACAAACCGGATTCCTGGAAGTCCTACACGATTGGTGATCCGCTGGCGCCCTCGAAGTTCCCATGGCGGCTCGACGACGAGCAGGTGATGTATCCGTTCTACGAGAAAGCAGTGAAGGCCGGCATCAACACGCTGTGCATCCACAAGGGGTTGCTGCCGCCCGATTACGAGAAGTCGTTCGCCGGCGTCTGGGAATATGCAACGGCGTGGGACATCGGAAAAGCCGCGAAAGATTGGCCGCAGATGAACTTCGTGATCTATCATTCGGCGCTGCGGCCGTTCCTCGAGCTACCCGATCGTGCGTGGGCGGATTTCGAGCAGACCGGCCGTATCCAGTGGGCTACCGATCTCGCGGAAATCCCGCAGAAGTTCGGCGTCACCAACGTCTATGCCGAGCTCGGCACGTCCTTTGCCAACTCGGCGGTGGCGCATCCGAAGTTCTGCGCCGCGCTCATTGGCACGCTGATAAAGGGGATGGGTGTTGACCACGTCATGTGGGGCACCGACTCGGTCTGGTACGGTTCACCACAGTGGCAGATCGAGGCGCTGCGCCGGCTCGAAATCCCGGAGGATATGCAGAAGAAGTACGGGTTTGCGGCGCTTGGCGACGCCAACAGCGCTACCAAGCAGCTGATCTTCGCGGGCAACGCAACCAGATTCTACAAGATCAAGCTGAAGGCGGCCGAGAATACCAGGATGCCGGCCTTTTCCGAGGACCGCCTCGCGGCACTCAAGAACGAGTACACGCAAGCTTCGAAGCAACCATCGAACCTGCGCTACGGCTACGTTCGCGCCGCATAGGAACGGTCCCAAGAGCGTGGGCAAGCTCCGCTGGCAATGGACGCGCGGCTCCGCAAGTCCGACTTCGATTTGGGGTCAAGATGCGGAGAACTCGGGGTAGCGAATCTAGTCCGCTATGTCTCACCGAGCGGACCCTTCCGCTCGGCCCTCAGGAGCCGACATTGCTTTATGAGTACACGGCCTAGCACTACTTTGGCAGATTGTCGGATTCCTCTGAATTTTTAGGATTCCCGAATCGATTTTTCAATGATTCATGGGTGGTCGGCTCTTGGAGGGCTGA
>NZ_JADPKU010000016.1:0-2560 GCF_023074095.1 Bradyrhizobium sp. 137 | reverse complement strand
CTGCGGCCGCTGCAAAACCCGCCGCCAAGGACAAGCCGGCGCCGAAGAGGTCGCTGGCCGACGAGGGCGCCTCCGAAGGCGACCGCATCGCCAACCAGTCGATCCGCGTCAACGTGGATACGCTGGAGCACCTGATGACCATGGTCTCCGAGCTGGTCTTGACCCGCAACCAGCTTTTGGAGATCTCCCGCCGCAACGAGGACACCGAGTTCAAGGTGCCGTTGCAGCGCCTCTCCAACGTCACCGCCGAGCTGCAGGAGGGCGTCATGAAGACGCGCATGCAGCCGATCGGCAATGCCTGGCAGAAGCTGCCCCGCATCGTCCGCGACCTCTCGAGCGAACTCGGCAAGCAGATCGAGTTGGAGATGCACGGCGCCGATACCGAGCTCGACCGTCAGGTGCTCGATTTGATCAAGGACCCGCTCACCCATATGGTGCGCAACTCCGCCGATCATGGCCTCGAGACCCCCGCCGAGCGCTTGGCCGCCGGCAAGGGCGAGCAGGGCACCATTCGGCTGTCCGCCTATCACGAGGGCGGCCACATCATCATCTGCATCGCCGACAACGGCCGCGGCCTCAACACCGACAAGATCAAGGCCAAGGCGATCTCTAGCGGGCTGGTCACCGAGGCCGAGCTCGAGAAGATGAGCGAAGCCCAGATCCACAAGTTCATCTTCGCGCCGGGCTTCTCGACCGCGGCCGCCATCACCTCGGTCTCCGGCCGCGGCGTCGGCATGGACGTGGTGCGCACCAACATCGACCAGATCGGCGGCACCATCGACATCAAGAGCGTGGCCGGCGAAGGCTCCTCCGTCACCATCAAGATCCCGCTGACCTTGGCGATCGTCTCCGCCCTGATCGTCGAGGCCGCCGGCGACCGCTTTGCCATCCCGCAGCTCTCGGTGGTCGAGCTGGTGCGCGCCCGCGCCAATTCCGAGCACCGCATCGAGCGCATCAAAGACACCGCGGTGCTGCGCCTGCGCAACAAGCTCTTGCCGCTGATCCATCTGAAGAAGCTCTTGAAGATCGACGACGGCGCCGCATCCGATCCCGAGAACGGTTTTATCGTGGTCACGCAAGTCGGCAGCCAGACCTTCGGCATCGTCGTCGACGGCGTGTTCCACACCGAAGAGATCGTGGTCAAGCCGATGTCGACCAAGCTGCGTCACATCGACATGTTCTCGGGCAACACCATTTTGGGCGATGGCGCCGTCATCATGATCATCGATCCCAACGGCATTGCCAAGGCGCTCGGCGCCGCCGGCTCCTCGGCCCATGACATGGCCGACGAGAACGGGGCCCACCACATCGGCGCGGGCGAGCAGACCACCTCGCTGCTGGTGTTCCGCGCCGGCTCGTCCCAGCCCAAGGCGGTCCCGCTCGGGCTCGTCACCCGTCTCGAGGAGCTGCCCGCCGACAAGATCGAGTTCAGCAACGGCCGCTACATGGTGCAGTACCGCGAGCAGCTGATGCCGCTGGTCGCCATGGAGGGCGTCACCGTTGCGAGCCAGGGTGCCCAACCGATCCTGGTGTTCGCCGACGACGGCCGCGCCATGGGCCTCGTCGTCGACGAGATCATCGACATCGTCGAGGAACGGCTCAATATCGAGGTCGGCGGCTCCGGCTCGGGCATTCTGGGCTCGGCCGTGATCAAGGGCCAGGCCACCGAGGTGATCGACGTCGGCCACTTCCTGCCGATGGCGTTCGCCGACTGGTTCACCCGCAAGGAGATGAAGCCGTCGCTGCATTCGCAGTCGGTGCTGCTGGTCGACGATTCCGCGTTCTTCCGCAACATGCTGGCGCCGGTGCTCAAAGCCGCCGGTTACCGCGTCCGCACCGCGCCAACCGCGCAGGAGGGCCTGGCCGCGCTGCGCGCCCAGAGCTTTGACGTGGTGCTGACCGACATCGAGATGCCCGACATGAACGGGTTCGAGTTCGCCGAAGTGATCCGCTCCGACAGCAATCTGGGCGCGATGCCGATCATCGGCCTGTCGGCGCTGGTGTCGCCGGCGGCGATCGAGCGCGGCCGGCAGGCCGGCTTCCACGACTATGTCGCCAAGTTCGACCGTCCCGGTCTGATCGCGGCGCTGAAGGAGCAGACCGCGGGCGCCGCCGGCGCCTCCGAGCTGAGCCGGGCAGCGGCGGCCTAACCCAGGATCAGGAGACCAGCGATGAGCAAGACCCAGTCCAGCGAAGGCGCCATGGTCGAATACGTCACCGCGATGATCGGCGGCCAGCTGTTCGGCCTGCCGATCTCCCGCGTCCAGGACGTGTTCATGCCCGAGCGCGTCACCCGTGTGCCGCTGTCCTCGGGCGAGATCGCGGGCGTGCTGAACCTGCGCGGCCGCATCGTCACCGTGGTCGACATGCGCGCCCGCCTCGGCCTGCCCAAGGCCGAAGACGGCAAGGTGCCGATGGCGGTCGGCGTCGACCTGCGCGGCGAATCCTACGGCCTGCTCATCGACCAGATCGGCGAGGTGCTGCGCCTGCCCGAGGACGGCAAGGAAGACAACCCCGTCAACCTCGACCCCCGCATGGCCAAGCTCGCCGGCGGCGTCCA
>NZ_JADPKU010000127.1:0-234142 GCF_023074095.1 Bradyrhizobium sp. 137 | reverse complement strand
CCCCATCAGGCCTTGGCAGGACAAACTCCCAAGGCCTTCGCCGCTACCAAGACCACCGCGATCCAATCAGCGAATTATTGAACATCGACAATTGCGAGCCAACGGGCCCGCGCCAAGCGCGGCCCGATGGCAGGCTCAGCCAAGCAATCCAGAGTCCCTCCGCGGTGATAGACTGGATTGCTTCGCTACGCTCGCAATGACGGTGGAGAGAGCCGCGCCCCTTTCAAATCTTGCACTCGCGGAAGCAAAGAGAGCGCATCCCACCGCGCCAATTCCCTCGCATTTTAGCAATTGCCTTGAAGGAAATTTCGCTCCTCACAGGGCAGGCTCGATTGCTTCCATGTGTGAGGATTGCGGATGAAGGTTTCTACCGTTGCGCCGCCGCCGATCGCGATCGTGGTTCCGAACTACGACACGACCAAGCAGCAGGACGATCAGGCCAAGGTCAAGGACGAGGATCCGACCTATAAGCCGCAGCCGCCCGCGCCGTTGCCGCCCGGTCAGGGCACGCGGATCGATCAGCTCGCCTGATCAGGCTTGCCAAGGCAGAAGCGCCCGATCCGGTCGATCGAGCCTTTGGTGCATCCGGCCGCATCTTTGCCGGATAGCGGGACCATGATCGGGCGCGGTCATCCCGGGATCCTGCGCATGATCGCACGCTTCCTGTTGCAGAACACGATCTTCGTCGTCGGCATGGGCGCGCTGTTGTTCGCCTCCGCCGGAACGTGGCACTGGCCTTCGGCCTGGGTGCTCCTCGCCACCTCTGCCCTGCTCGGTCCGCTCTGCGGCTGGTGGCTCTACCGGATCGATCCGGCGCTGCTCGCCGAACGTCTGCGGCCGGTTCTACAACGGGATCAGCCCGCCGCCGACAAGATCTTCGTGACTGTCTTCGTCATCACGATGTTCGCCTGGCTGGCGCTGATAGGTTTCGACCGACGCATTCAATCCTCCGAGATGCCGGTTGCGTTCCAGATCCTCGGCCTCGTGTTGTTCCTGGCTTCGACGCTGTTCACAATGTGGGTCTTCCGCGAGAACTCGTTTGCCGCCCCCGTGGTGAAGCTCCAGGCCGAGCGCGCCCAGCGGGTGATCTCGACCGGCCCCTACGCCCATGTCCGCCATCCCATGTACAGCGGCATGATCCTGTTCTTCACCGGCGTGCCGCTGCTGCTGGGGTCGTGGTGGGGACTTGCGATGCTGCCGCTTTTCGCCGCTCTGTTTGCGGTCCGCATCGGGATCGAGGAGCGCACCTTGCGCGAGGGCCTGCCGGGCTATGCGGACTATGCGGCGCGGGTGCGCTATCGCCTCGTGCCGGGCCTCTGGTGAGGGCAATCCACTGCCGTCCGACCGGCTAATTATCCAGCTCGCGATAGCGGCGGAAGATGCCCTGCTCGTTGAAGGGAATGCGGCGGTCGCTTTCGAGATAGGCCTTGATGTTCGGCCGCGCAGCGATGCGGTCGTGCAGGCCGACCAGGGTCGGAATATCCGTCTCGAACGCCTTCATGCGCCTGGGGAAGGCATAGCGGAGCCCCGCGACGATCTGGAACAGCGAGAGATCGACATAGGTCAGTCGGCGGCCGGTGACATAGGTGCCGCCACTCTCGGTGAGAAGCTGCTCGAAATAGCCGAGATATTTCGGCACGCGCTCGCTCCAGAAATCGGCGGTGCGCTTCTTCGCCGCTGGCTTCTGGTCCTCGTAATAGAGCGAGGGTCCGAGCGGATGATGGGTGTCGTGGATCTCGACGACGAGGTCGGTGACGGTGAGCTGGAGCTGGTGCACCCAGAGCCTGCCGCCTTCGGTCTTCGGCGCAAGGCCATGGCGGGCACCGAGATAGAGCAGGATGTTGGCGGTCTGGCCGATGACGAGCTTGCCCGCTTTCAGGAACGGCGGGGCAAAGGGCGGCGTGCCTTCACGCGCATTCATTATCTTCATCATCGCAGCCGTTCCGCCCGGCCCGCGTGCGACGTCGATATAAGCGGCGCCCGCCTCCTCCAGCGCCAGCCGCACATATTCACCGCGGCCCTGGATCTCGGGCCAGTAATAGAGCTCGTATTTCATGGAGACCGTCCGTGATTGCGTTGCGGCAAGTGCAGTACGCAACCACGAACGCCATGACGTGAGAAGGAGTTCCGCGCCTCAATTCGCCGCAAAACAATAGAACAGGCCGTCGCCGCCGGTGCTCTTCAGATCGGCCTGCGAGCAGCCGCCGTCGGGGCCGCGGGACGGGTGAGAGCTGTTCCACGATTTCGAGGGCTCATCGTCGCGCAAGCCCCGTCGATCGAGATGGCCAACCATCGCGGCGCCTTGTGTGCTCGATGTCCAGTTCTTGCAGGTGCGATCGTCCGGACCGCCAAACGCGGTGCCGTCTGGTTGCGATCCCGTGAGGACGTCATGCCGGTTTGGCTGGTCGCCAACACCATTGATCCCCTCGCCCTTCTCGCTGAGCGCGGTCTGCTTGGTGAGGTTGTTGGCCGGGCTGTGCAGATCGGCAACGTCCTTGGCAATCACCGCGCCCTTGGCGTTCTGCCACGGTCCCTTGCCGATGCGGTCTCGGGCGTTGATTGCCGGCTTGCCGTCGGCGGCCTGGGTCGAGAGATAGGCGCGCCAGGTTTTGTTGCCTGCGCCGGCGGCCTGAGCGAGCTTCTGGCAGTGCGCGTCGGCTCCCTCGAGGCCGCCGAGATCGGCGCCCTTGCCGAGGCCGCTTGAGGTCACGAAAAACGTCATGTCGGCCGATTGCGCCAGCGCCGATGGGGCCGCAAGCAAGGCCAATACGAGTGCGAGGCCTGAAATCGTCGAGGATTTCGCGGTGCGGATCATGGTGTCCTCCTGTTGTGGTTGTCGTTTGGCCGCCTGATTTCAACCCGACGCACGCGTGCTTATTCCGATGCGGCGATGCGAGGCGCCCCAAAGAAGAGACGCGCATAAGAAAAGGCGCCGTGCCGGAGCACGACGCCTTGGTTTCTCATGTCACGAGCGATCAGTTGGTCTGCTGGATCGCCGACAATTCCCAGCCGGTGCCCGGCCGGCGGGCGAACGTCCAGATCTCGGTCGCCTCGCCCGGCTGCTCGCTGCCGGCAACGACTGCGCCGGTGTTGCGGTCGACCGTCTTGTCGGTGAGCGCGAAGCGCAGCGCCACCGTGGCGTAGTCCGTCTCGCCTTCGCGCCAGGCTTCCGCGAGGTCGCCCTGCAACAGCTTGACGTTGGTCACCTTGTTGACGACGTTGCGCGCGCGGTTCTGGGCGAGGTCCTGCTCGAAGTACGAGACCATCTCCGGCGTCGCGAGCGTGTGCAGCTTGGCGACGTCCTCGTTCGACCAGGCGGCCTGGACCTCGCCGAGCAGGCGCTCGAACGCTTCATAGTCGTCCGGCTTGATCTCGAGCGGCGCGTTGTTGGCGCCGAAGCCCAAGCCACCGAGACCGCTGCGATAGTTCGGCTGCGGTCCGGGACCTGCGCCCGCATCAGCATTGGCATAGGCCGCCTGCGGCGAGTGACGGCGCTGCCACCAGGACATCGCCAGCCGTACCACGAGTACCACCAGCGCGATCTGGATGATCAGGCCGAGGATCGAGGACAGGCCGCCGAGGCCGCCGAACAGACCGCCGCCGAACAGCATGCCGAGCAGGCCTGCGCCGAGGAAGCCGGCCGCAAGGCCGCCCAGGAAGCCGCCGCCGCGACCGAACAGGCCGCCGCGCGCCGGCGAGGTCGCGGCCGAATTCATGCCTGCGCCCGGCTGGGTGTAGGTGCGGTTGAACTGCGAGGTCGAGCCCGGCGCGGTCGTGGTCGATGGCGGCGCCGAATAGGTCCGCGAGCCGCGCGAACCCGAGGAGAAGCCGCCGCCAGCGCGGGCGTCGGCAGACGAGATCGCCAGCGCGGTCGGCAGCGCAAGCGCCAGCACGACGGCAATCGCCTTGAAGACACTGCGGGAGCGTTGCGAGAAAGTCATGTGCGTTTCCCAAATCCCCGGCATGGGGACGTGCGCTTAAGATGGGCAGACTTCCCGAAAAGTGAAGCGGGTTTCGGAACCTGTGGCTGCGGCCCTCAGTCGCGGGGATGTGGCAAAAGCCCATATTTGGCGAGGTTTGGCCGAGTAAACGGGGGAACGGGGGTCGCTGGATACCGGCGGGTTTGCAATGCGATTTCCGCTTTCTCCCCTCGTCATTGCGGAATAACTGGAGAGGACGCGCCTCATCCCGCCTTCGTCATCGTCTCCTTCACCGCCGCCACGAGCTGGCTGAGCGTGAACGGTTTTGGCAGGAAGTCGAACTGCTGGCCTTCGGGGAGGCTCTTCTCGAACGCATCCTCGGCGTAGCCGGAGACGAAGATGAACTTGATATCCGGGTTCTTCTGCCGCATCGCCGTCAGCAGCGTCGGGCCGTCCATCTCCGGCATCACCACGTCGGAGACGACGAGATCGATCGCGCCGCTCTGCTCCTCCAGCACCTCCATGGCCTCGACGCCGTTCTCGGCCTCGACCACCGTGTAGCCGCGCGAGCGCAGGCCGCGTGCATTGAGGGCGCGCAGGCCCTCTTCGTCTTCGACGAGAAGGATGGTGCCCTGGCCAGTGAGATCGGTGCGCGGCTTGGCCTCCGCCGCCGGTGCGGCGTCCTTCGCGGCGCCATGGCTCGCGCTGACCACGGCAGCGGGCTGCTCGACCTGTAGCTCCGGCTCCGCATGATGGCGCGGCAGGAAGATATGGAACGAGGTGCCCTGCCCCGGTTCGGAATCGACGTAGATAAAACCGCCGGTCTGCTTGACGATGCCGTAAACGGTGGAAAGCCCGAGGCCGGTGCCCTTGCCCACCTCTTTCGTGGAGAAGAACGGCTCGAAAATCTTGTCGCGGATGTCGGCGGGGATGCCGGTGCCGGTGTCGGCGACCTCGATCCGGACATAGTCCGCGGCCGGCATGCCCTTGTAGGCGAGCTTGCCGGCATCGTCGCTGGTGACGTTGGCGGTGCGGATGATCAGCTTGCCACCATCAGGCATGGCATCGCGCGCGTTCACCGCGAGGTTGACGATCACCTGCTCGAACTGAGAGACGTCGACCTTGACCGGCCAGAGGTCGCGGCCGTGGACGAGATCGAGCTTGACCTTCTCGCCGATCAGCCGGCGCAGCAGCATGGTAAGATCGCTCAAAGCATCGCCGAGATCGAGCACCTGCGGCCGCAAAGTCTGCCGACGCGAGAACGCCAGCAGCTGCCGCACCAGGGTGGCGGCGCGCGTCGCGTTCTGCTTGATCTGCATGATGTCCTGGAACGACGGGTCGGTCGGTTTGTGCGCGTTCAGCAGGAAATCGTTCGCCATCATGATGGCGGAGAGCACGTTGTTGAAGTCGTGGGCGATGCCGCCGGCGAGCTGGCCGACGGTCTCCATCTTCTGCGACTGGTTGATCTGGTTCTCCAGCGCGCGCCGCTCGGTGGTCTCGAGCATGTGCACGATCGCGGCTTCCGCGTCATTCTCGGCCGAATCGACCGGCGTGACGAAGAACTGGCCCCAGCGCTCCTTGGTCCCTTCCAGCGCCACTTCGACCGGCGCGACGTCGGCCTGGCCTTCGGCGGCCTGGTTGATGGCCGCGATCAAAAGGTGCCGGTCGCGCGAACTGACCGCGCGGAAGATCGACTTAGAGGCGCTGTCGAGCCCCAAGGCTTGCCCAAGCTTGGCGTAGCGGGCGTTGGAGCGCACGACGTTGCCGGCGCGGTCGACGGTCGCGATTGCCATCGGCGTGTGGTCGAAGAAGCGCATGAAGCGCACTTCGGCGGCGCGGTCGGGATCGCTGCGCTCGTCGCGGGCACGGCTGATCACGAGCGTGCGCGACGGCCCCGGCGCGCCGTCGGCGCCGAAGGCAAGCTTGTGATAGAGCCGCACCGGCATGGTCTTGCCCGTGCGCATGCGCAGGTCGATATCGAAGACCTCGGTCTTCACCTCGCCAGGTACCGCCACGATCGAGGTCAGCAGCGAGGCGCCGTCGCCGGAGACGATGTCGGTAAGCTTCAATCCGCCCGAGCCGATCTCGGCGAGGTCGTAGTCGAGCCAGTTCGCCAGCGTCGCGTTGACATAAGCGAGCTCGCCGGCCGGATTGACCGAGAAGAAGCCGCACGGCGCGTGATCGAGATATTCGATCGCGTGCTGGAGCTCCTGGAACACGTCCTCCTGGCGCTCCCGATCGCGGGTGATGTCGGCGATCGACCACACCGCATATTTCGCCTCGCGCTTGCCGGTGCCGAGCGGGCGCACCCGCATGCGCAGCCAGCGGCCCTGGTTGCCGTCATGACCGGAGATGCGCACCTCCTCCTGCTGCCGTTTGCCTTCGCGGGCGGCTTTGAGCAGGCGGAACACGGCTTCGGAGACGTCGGGGTTGCCGATAAAGACGCGCTCGACCGGACGCACGTCCTGTGGACCGGTGGCGCCGGTCAACGTCAGATAGGCCGCGTTGGAATAGACCACATGGCCGCGCGCATCGGTGACCGCGAGCCCGTCGAACGCGTGATCGGAGATGCGGCCGATGATGGGATCGTAGAGATTGCGGTCGGCGAAGCGGATGATGCCGGCGGCGAAAGCGAACAGGTTGAACAGGCCGACCATCGCCAGCACGGCGAGGATGCCGAGAATATATGGCTGCGCCTGCGCGCGCCCAAGCGTCATCAGCCCGACGGCGACCGCGACGAGCCCGGCGGCCACCAGCAGCACGAGCGCGATGCTGCCCGAGCGCGGCGACGGCTCATGCGCCGCAACGGGCTCGCGTGACAGGTCGTGGTCGGTCTCAGCAGTCATTTCACGCTGGCGTAGCCTGTCGGCAGAGAATCAACGCGCTACGGGGCGCGCAGGGTCCTCCCTGCCTGAATCGGACCCGAAGGCGCAAGGGCAGCAGGGGCGAAAGGTACGCTGATTCCCAGATTACGGCCATTTCCGGTACTTTCCGGGCATTTTATCCCCGCCCGGCGCTGAATCCGCGCTTCAGCCGCATGACGTAGCCGATGACTTCGGCGACCGCATGGTAGTGCTCGGTCGGGATTTCCTCATCGATGTCGACGGTGGCGTAGAGCGCGCGGGCGAGCGGCACGTTCTCGACAATCGGAATGTCGTGCTCGCGCGCGATTTCCCGGATCTTGAAGGCGAGGTTGTCGACGCCCTTGGCGACGCAGACCGGCGCCGACATGCCGCGCTCGTAGGACAGCGCCACCGAATAGTGGGTCGGGTTGGTGATGATCACGGAG
Organism: Bradyrhizobium sp. 137; assembly: GCF_023074095.1. Classification (NCBI taxonomy): domain Bacteria; kingdom Pseudomonadati; phylum Pseudomonadota; class Alphaproteobacteria; order Hyphomicrobiales; family Nitrobacteraceae; genus Bradyrhizobium; species Bradyrhizobium sp. 137. Next base: position 226,933 of record NZ_JADPKU010000127.1, on the reverse strand, counting down.
GCCTTGGGAACCGCCGCCATCATGCGCTTCTTGGCGCGCTGCTGCCGCAGTTGCCGGATCTTGCCCTTGATGTGCGGGTCGCCTTCGGACTGCTTGTACTCTTCTTTGATCTCCTGGAGCGACATCTTCTGCCGCTGGAACCAGCTTCGGTACTGGAAGAAATAGTCGGCGATGGCGACGATCGCGAGCGCCGCCACCACTGCCCCGAGCAGATGGATGGTCATGCTGATGGTGGCTCCGAGCATGGCAGCCGGATCGAGCTTGACCATCGCTTCCATGCGGTGCCGCTCCGGCCACAGGATCATGGCCATGACGACGCCGAGCCCGATCAGCTTGCCGAGACCTTTCAGGAAGTTCGCCGCCGCCTGCTTGCCGAAGATGCGCTTGAAGCCGGCACCGGGCGAGATTTTGCTGAATTTGGGTTTCAGCGATTCGGCGGACCACACCAGGCGATGCTGGAGCATGTTGCCGGCAATCGCCGCCAGCACCAGCATCAAGAGGGGCACGCCGATCGCGGCGAGCACGGCGAACTCGATCTGCTGCATCAGCGCGAGCAGAGCCCTGCCGTCGGTCTTGATCATCCAGGAATTGGCGAGCAGGTTGCGCATCGGCGTCAATAGCCCGCTGCCGACCGAGGCCGAGAAGGTCGAGACCACGAGCGTGCCGCCCGCCATCATGAACCAGGTGTTGATCTCCTGGCTCTTGGCGACGTCGCCACGTTCGAGTGCATCGTCGAGGCGCTTTTGCGTCGGGTCTTCTGTTTGACTCTCCGGATCGTTGTCCTCCGCCATCGATCGATCCCTATCATTTGAGCGGCATCATCTGGTGCATGACACCGATGAAGTAATCCAGATACGTACCCATCATCGCCGTGAGCACCACGGCGAGCACCAGAAAGCCCGCGAAGATCGACAGTGGCACGCCGACGAAATAGACCTGCATCTGCGGCATCAGCCGCGCCAGCACCCCGAGCCCGATGTTGAAGACGAGGCCGAACACCAGAAACGGTCCGGAGAGCTGCAAGCCGAGGCGAAAGGCGGCGGCGAAGGCCCGCGTTGCCAGCGAGGCGACATCGCCGCTCGAGACGGTCTCGCCCGGTGCGAAGATCGTGTAGCTGTCGTTCAGCGCCGCGATCACCAGATGATGGCTATCGGTGGCAAACAACAATGTCACGCCCAGCATGGTCAGGAAATTGCCGACCAGCACGCCCTGCTGTCCCTGCGTCGGATCGACCGAGGTGACGAAGCCGAGTCCCATCTGCTGCGCGATCACGGAGCCGGCGACTTGCAGGGCCGAGAGCGTCACACGGGCGGTCGCACCCAGCACGATGCCGATCGCGATCTCATGCAGCATGAGGACCAGGAGCGGCGCGAGCGAGCCCATGTCGACTTGATAGGCATTGCGATGCAGCGGCAGGATGATCAGCGTGAGCAGCAGCGCGATCGACAGCTTGATCCGCGTCGGAATGTTGGTCTCGCCCAGGCCGGGCAGCAGCATCACCATCGCACCGACCCGGGCGAAGGCGAGCATGAAGGAAGCGGCAAGCGCCGGCAGCAGCGAGATGTCGATGCGCATGACCGACGCATTGTGCCTCAGCCGCCGATGATTCGCGACGAGATCCGCAGCATGTGGGCATGGAGCGAGTCGGCCATGAACGGTAGCGCCAATAGCATCGTGGCGAAGATGGCCAGGATCTTCGGCACGTAGATCAGCGTCTGCTCCTGGATCTGCGTCAGCGCCTGGAACAGCGACACGATGACGCCGACCACGAGGCCGACCACCATCAGCGGCGACGACACGATCACGATGGTCCAGATCGCATCGCGCGCGACGTCGAGGGTTTCGGGTCCGGTCATGACACAGTTCCTTTGTTCAAGTCTCATCCTCATCATTCTGACGGGAGGGAATGTTCTCTCCCCGTCATTGCGAGCGTAGCGAAGCAATCCAGACTGCCGTCTGCGGAAAGATTCTGGATTGCTTCGCTGCGCTCGCAATGACGACGGAGGCCGAAATCAGATCGGCATCTTCATGATGTCCTCATAGGCCGCGATCACGCGATCGCGGACTGAAACCAGCGTGGACACCGCGACGTCGGTGTCGGCAACCGCCGTCACCACGTCCATCACGTTGGCTTTGCCGGCGGCCATCGCCACCGTCTGCGCGTCGGACTTGCGGCCGGACTCCATGACGCTGCCGACCGCGTCTTTCAGCAGTGAAGCGAAGGATTGTCCGGTGGGCTCGCTGCCCTTGCCGGCACCGCTGTTTTCCAGCACGCGGGCGAGATTGGCGTAAGCATTGGCGGCGATTGTCGGTGATGCCATGGCTCAGATGTCCTGTTCAGCTCTTGAGGATGTCGAGCGTGCGCTGGATCATCCGGCGCGTCGCACTGATGATATTGAGATTGGCCTCGTAGGACCGCTGCGCGTCACGCATGTCCGTCATCTCGACCACCGAGTTCACGTTGGGATATTTGACATTACCGCTCGCATCGGCGGCCGGATTATTCGGCTCGTATTTGACGCGGAAGTTGGACTGGTCCGGCTTGATCCTGCCGAGCGTGACAACCTGCGCGTCGAGCGTGCGGTCGAGCGCGGACGAAAAGGTCGGCACCTTGCGCCGGTAGGGCTCGCCGCCAGCGGTCTGCGAGGTCGAATCCGCGTTCGCGATGTTCTCCGAGATCACCCGCATGCGGCCGGCCTGCGCCCGGAGGCCGGAGGTCGCGATCGCCATCGAGCGGGCAAAGTCGCTGCTGTCATTGGCCATGATGCGTCTCTAGCTCTTCCGTTCCGGGATCATGCTCTAGCCCTTGCCGATCGCGGTCTTGAGCAGACGCAGGCTCTTGGAATAGAGCGAGGTCGCCGCCGCGTAGTCCATCTGGTTGCTGGCGGCCTTCATCATCTCCTCTTCGAGATTGACGGCGTTGCCGGCAGGGCGGGTCTCAAAACCCGCATTCTTGTTCTGGTCGAATGCGGAGGCCGCCCCTAGCGGCGTCATGTGAGAGGCGCTGGTGCGGGCAAGGGCCAGCGGCCCCATCGAGCCTGTGACGGCGCCGGTCCTGTCGAGCTTAGGCTCGACCAAGTCGCGGGGCCGGAATTTGGGGGTATCGGAGTTGGAGACGTTCTCGGACAGGACGCGCTGGCGCTCCTGGTGCCACTGCATCTTGGTCCGAAGCGCCGACAGCACCGGGAGGTCGTTAATGGACATCGTTGCGGCTCCTTCCACCCCTTGCGGACCTTGAGATCCGAAGCTAGGCAGAATTTGCCGCCTGTATGGTTAACAGCTGGTTAAAGACATCACAGGCACCGGTTCCCCGATGGACACGACAGGCGGGCAGTTCCGATTCGACCTTTCCAAAAGTGGCATTAACCCAACCATTTGGCGGCGCGTACACGGGCCAAGAAGTCGTTTTGGATCGAGCGATTCATGGGTTATTAAGAGTTGGGGACGGCAAAACTTGCCGTGGAACGTTAAGAGATCGCAGTTTGGGGCATCGTATGCCGGTGGTTGGCGCGTCTGACCACGGGCACGAGAAAAGCGCCATTTGTCGGGGACAAGTATGCAAGGCAGCCCTATCACCTTCATCGTCGCGTTCATCGTCGTTCTGGCGTTGATCGGCGTCGCTGCATGGCTGGTTCGCCGATTCGCCAGCAGCCGGCTGGGCGCCAACACCCAGCGCGGCAGGATGCCCCGACTCGCCGTGATCGATGCCGCCGCCGTCGACGGCCGGCGGCGCCTGGTGCTGGTCCGGCGCGACAATGTCGAGCATCTCCTGATGATCGGCGGCCCGACGGACATCGTTGTCGAGCCCAATATCGTTCGCGCCGGGTCCGGCCGCGACCAGTTTCCGCAGCGCTCCAGCGCTGCCGAACCGCCGCGCCTCGCCCCCATGCCCGATTCCGGCGCCTGGGCCGACGAAGCGCCGCGACCCGAACTGCTCGATCACCCCGAGCCGCAAATGCCCGAGCCGCCGCCACGGCCCGCGCGCCCGTCCTTCGCCGACGAGGTGCGCCGGCCCGCTCCCGCGCCGGCCGAGCGCCGCGGCGATCCCCTGGCCGGCTTCCCGCCCGAGCCGATCGCGCCACGGCCCGAGCGCGAACCACGGCCCGAGCCGCTGCCGCCGCGCATCGCCCGCAGCGAGCCGCCGTTGATGCCGCGTCCGCCGCGCCACAACGACCCGGGGAAGGTGCCGCCGGTGCGCGCCGAGCGTGCGGCGCCGCCGCCGCCTCCACCGATTCCACAGGCGGCTCCGCCGGCCCCTGCCCCGGCCGCCACGAGCGCCGAGCAGAATCTCGCCGAAATGGCCCAGCGGCTCGAAGCTGCGCTGCGGCGCCCGGCCGGCGAGACGGTCGCGCCTCCGGTTGCGCCGGAACCGCCGGCCGCTCCCCCACGCGCGGCACGGAGCGATCCGCCGGCGCCACCGGCCCCGCCCGCAAAGCCGGCCACGGAAAAGACCAGCTTTGAAAATCTGGAAGACGAGATGGCGTCCCTGCTCGGCCGTCCGAAGCCGTCTTCGTGAGGTTGCCGGCCCTCCCGCGTAGAGTTCTTTTTCTTTCTGTCCTAATCGGCGCGGCCTCGCTCGCGAGCCTTTCGCATGCGCAGGACATCAGCATCAATCTCGGCGGAGGTCCGGGTGGCGGCGGCGTCACCGAGCGGGCGATCCAGCTCATCGCCCTGCTCACGGTGCTGTCGATCGCGCCGTCGATCCTGATCATGATGACGTCGTTCACGCGCATCGTGGTCGTGCTGTCGCTGCTGCGCACGGCTATGGGCACGGCGACCGCCCCGCCGAACTCGGTGATCATTGCGCTGGCGATGTTCCTCACCTTCTTCGTGATGGGACCGGTCCTGCAGAAATCCTACGACGAGGGCATCCGCCCGCTCGTCGCCAACCAGATCGGCGTCGAGGACGCACTCCAGCGCGCCTCGGTGCCCTTGCGCGGCTTCATGCAGAAGAACGTGCGCGAGAAGGACCTCAAGCTATTCCTGGATCTCTCCGGCGAGGCACTGCCGGCCACGCCTGACGATCTCGCACTGCGCATCCTGGTCCCCGCCTTCATGATCTCCGAGCTGAAGCGCGCCTTCGAGATCGGCTTCCTGTTGTTTCTACCCTTCCTGATCATCGACCTCGTCGTTGCCTCAGTGCTGATGTCGATGGGCATGATGATGCTGCCACCAGCAACGATCTCGCTGCCGTTCAAGCTGATCTTCTTCGTGCTGGTCGACGGCTGGTCGCTGGTGGCGGGAAGCCTGGTGCAGAGCTACGGGGGGTGATGGGGCGTTCGGCGGCAGCTTCGCGCGACGGATCCTCTCCACTCCAGCGCTGGCCTCTCCCCGTCATTGCGAGGAGCCCTTGCGACGAAGCAATCCAGACTGCCGCTGCGAAAAGACTCTGGATTGCTTCGACTGAGCCTGTCATCGGACCGCGCTTCGCGCGGGCCCGTGGCTCGCAATGACGGAGAATGCGGCGCTCTCACAGGCCGCGCTTCGCGCGGCATCAGTCCCCTACCGCGTCATCTTGATCTGCCGCACGACCGGGATCGTGGGCAGCGAGCCGGTGTGGTCCGTCTCGTCCTTGGCCTGCGGCGCGCTAGGTGCGCGGGCGGTGGCGTCAGGGAAGCGCTGCTTCATCTCCCGTAGGAAGCCGTCGAGCGTATCGACGCTGGCGGCAAGCTTGGCGATCTCGGCGAATTCGGCGCTCGAGGCCGCGGCGGGCTTGCTGGCGATGTCGAAGGCGAGACGGTCGGCGCTCTCGCTCATCAGCGGGGCGTATTTCTCGCGGAAGCGCGACAGGCCGATCGAATCGTCGGCGAGCGCGTAGCCGACTGCGGCACGGATGATGTCGCTCTTCTCGACCGCATTGAGCGGCTTGAAGTCACGGAAGCGCTCGCCGTAATAGAGCTCGATCTGCTCGGCGGATTCGCGCCAGCGCCGCGCGGCCCAGAAGATATCGGAGCGCAGGCGCAGCACTTCGCGCCCGGAGACGTTGGAGACGATATCGAGCGCCAGATCGTGACGGCCGACGTCGCTCTGCGCCCGCCCCTCCAGGAGGAGGCGCTGCTGCCTGAGCTCGCCGGCGAGATCGCTGATGCGGCTCGCGCGCAGCGCGGTGATCGCCATGTCGGGCTTGCGGTTGGCGAGATAGATCATGGCAAGGCGCGCGGCGACCTGGGCGCGGGCGGCGCCTTCGAGGCGGTGATCGACCTGGTATTGCAGAAGCTCGGCGGCCTGGTCGAGCAGATCGACTGAGGCGAGACGATCGGCGAGACGGCGGATCAGCTCGTCGCCGCGGCGGCCGATCGGTGTGAGCTCGCGGAACTCGTAGAACATCCCGAGCGCCTCGACCGGCGGCAGATCGTCGCCCTTTGGTCCTAAGAAGATCTGCGTGAACAGGTCGGAGGCGAGATCCTGCGCCTGGCGCGAGGCTTCCGCGTTCGGCTGGAGCTTCGTCGCGGTGCGCGCCGCCGTGAGCGCGTCCCGGTAGCGCCCGTTCTCGGCATAGAGCTGCGACAGCATCTGCAGCGTCTTGACCTCGATCGCATCGCCGCGCCAGGTCATCGATAGCGTCTCGAGCTCGCGCAGCGCTTCTTCCTTGCCGATCTCGTCACGCTTCTGGCGCAGCGCGACCTCGAGCTGCTTGGCCTCGGCCGCTGCCGGTCGGTCGCTCGAGGCGACCGCGTATTTGTAGTCGTCGAGCGCATCCTTGTCGTGGCCGAGTGCCTCGGCGAGCCGGCCCCGCAGCACGGCGAAGCCGGGCGCAGCTTCGGGCGAGACGCCGACCACCTCGAGCTCGCTGCGGCGCTTGGAGGCGCCGGCATAGTCCTTCACCTCGAGCGCGGCGCGCATCGCGTCCATCGTCACGATGCGCTGGATGTCGAGCGGCAGCGAGGCGATGGCGAACTCGACGTTCTTGAATTTCTCGCGCGCGTCCGCCCATTTGCCCTGGCGCGCATAGGCGAGCGCCTTCCAGAGCTGGGAATCATGGCTGTTGCCGATCACGGGACTGGCGAGGTCCTTCAGGCCCTGCGCCGGCCGGCCGATCAGGATGTTCGCGATCGCATGCATGATCAGCGCGCCGCTCTCCTCCTTGTTGAGGGGATCGCTCAGCATCAGGTCCGTCACGGCCTTGGCCTCGTGATACATGGCCCGCGACATGTAGAACTGCGCGAGGTCGAGCCGCGGCAGCGACCGCAGCGCGGGCTCGACGGCCGAGATCGCCGTCGTCAGCTCGCTCTGGCGCGTCCAGAAATTCTCCGACTGCCCCTTGCGCCAGCCTTCAGGACTGAAGATCGGGCGCACCGCGGTCGGGGCGCGCTCGGCCGAGATGTCCACCGGCGACAGCGTCAGCCCGCCCTTCTTGCCGAGAATGACCTTGTCGGCGCCGACCTCGACCCCGACCTCGTCGGAGTTCGGCCGGATCGCGATGCCGTGCGCCGATTCCAGCAGCGAGAGATCGACCAGGTCCTGCCGCTTGATGAAACCACGCACCGGCCGCTGCGCCGTGACGACATAGAGCGTATCGCCGGCATCAGGGTCGGTGAGCTTGTGCAGCAGGCCTGGATTGGCGAAGGGGATCGCGATGTTGGCGAGCGCAGGATCGGTGATGTTGCGCGACATCATCAGCGGCAGCGGCGTCGCCTGGATCTTGTCGGCGAGCGTCAATAGCCAGTTGGTCTCCTTGCCGACCTCCTCGCTCGTCAGCGAGTAGACCAGCGGACGGGTGAGGCGGATGTGAACCGCCTGCCCCTTGTCGAGCGGCACGCAACCGACCTCGCCAATCATCGCCCCGCCCTTGCTGCGGATCGCCTCGACATCGATCGGCCTCAGTGTATCGAACACCAGCCAGACCGTATCGCCGCGGCGGAACGCCGCCGCAGGCGTTGCGACCTGAAGCGGGAACGTGACGCGCAGGCCGTCGCTGTCACGGCGCACATCGACGCCGGCAATACCGGGCTGCACAGCCGCCGGCCCCTGCGCAGGAGCAGCTTTCGGAGCTTCCTTGACGGATTCCTTGGCCGGCTCTTTCGCAGCTTCCTTTACAACCTCTTTCGGTGCTTCGGCAGGGGCGGCTTCGGCAACGTGCGGCGCCGGCTTCGAGGCTTCCATGGGCGCTGCCGGAGCGTGCGCAGCCTCAGTCGCGGGCACCGGTTTCGGCGCTTCGACCGTCGGCATCGCGGCGAGCCCTTCCGGCTTCACCTCGGGCTTGACGTCGGGCTTTGCCTCTATTCTGGCTTCACGCGCGATCGTCTCGGACGTCGGCGGCACGATGTCGCGATGAGCGTCCTTCGGCTTCTCGGCCGCCGGCTTTTCAGGCGCAGGCGCAGGTCCGTGAGATGCGGGCTTGACCTGCGCGATCGCCGCCTCGGGGGTCGCCGCCGCTCTGCCCCTGTCCGGCTGGAAGGCGATGTCGACAATATAGTTCTTCTCGTCGCGGAACGAGTGCACGTCGGAATCGCCGATCAGAGCGATCTCGACACTGGTCTGGTCGATGTCGGCCTTCTGCTTGATCGAGGCGACGTTCGGCGGCGCAGCAACGACCGCATCCGCCAGATCGAAATTGAGGTTGGCGTTGAACGCGAGCGTGAGCTTCTGCTCGTTGAGCACGGAGGACACGCCGACGCCGTCGGGCATCTCGAACACGAAGCGGACGAAGGTCGGCTGCACCGAGGCGCGGACGCGGATCTGCGGACGCTTCTTGGCCTCGGCCGCGGCGCGCTGGGCGCGCAGCGCACGTTCGGCGACGCGCGCGCGCTCGGCCAGCTCCTTGACCACCTCCATCGGCAGGCTCGGCGGCGGCCCCTTCCAACCCTCCGGCAACAGGTCGATGAAGGTGCGCTCGCCGGCATTCATGGTGTTGACGGTGACCCGGCGCGCCAGCGACAGGCGGATGGCGCCGCCATCGGGATCGCGCCGGGCGGAGTTGACGTAGTCGGGCGCGCCTTCCGGAACGCGGTCGACGGGAACGTCGACGGACCGGTCGAAACGGATCACGAGAATGGAGCCGGCCGTCGTCACCTCGGAGGGAACGTCCTCGCCGAGCTTGATCACGAGACGGGCAAAACCGCCACCGGCGGAAAAGCTCGCTTCGCCCCTGACAGGATCGGCCGCCCGGGCAGGCGCAGCGAAACCGATCAGCAGGCAGGCCGCGAGCACCGCGTTGCGGATATGACGCGACAGCCCCAGCGCCAGGGCGCGGGCTCGCGATACAAATCCAGCGGCAGCCTTTCGCGCCATTAGCGGCATTTCTTCCGGTCTGACAATCCATGCCGGCAATCGCGCCGGCCGGTGCCGTCGACTGTAGGTCTCGCCAATTAAGGACTTGTTAATGCTATATCTTGATTTGCTGTGGAGAGAGCACGCCTCGTCAAATCGAGCGTGGGCGGTCCGCCAGCTTTGGATTTGAGACGCAGGCGGTTAAGGAATTGTTCACACCTGCCCAACTGCGCTGCCGCCACCAGTCAATCGTTCGAGGGCACTCCATAGCGGGCAAAGTCCTCGCGGATTCCAGCGTCGATTCTTCTTGCCGCCGAAATATCGCTATCGCCGCCAGCTCTGTCGCCGAGCTTGAGTCTGGCAACCCCGCGGCCGTAGAGCGCGCTCGCAAGCTTGGGCATGAACCGCAGCGCCGAGTTGTAATCATCGATAGCCGCGGAGAGTTGCCCCATTTTCAGGTTTATCAGAGCTCGCGAATCGTATGTTGCGGCGTTGTTTGCTTCGAATAGAAGCGCTCTGTTGCAGTCTTCCAGCGCAGCCTGCAAAGCCCCGAGGACGGCCCGGGCCCAACAGCGTCCGCTCCACATCGCCTCGAGATTCGGATCGAGGCGAATTGCCTCGTCATAGTCCTGCGCTGCACGGTCGTACGCATTCCTCTTCAGGTAGGCCGCCGCACGGTTGGCAAAAGCAGCGGCATAGTTCGGGTTGAGCTTGAGCGCCTCCTCAAAAGCGCCAAGGGCCAGGTCGTACGCGCCCGTTCTTAGATAGGCCACGCCGAGGTTGTTGAAGGCTTTCGGATAATTCGGGTTAAGCCTGGTCGCTTCAACGAAATCCTTGATCGCGCGTTCATAGTTGTTTTTGGCGCTGTAGGCATTGCCCCTGTTGTTGTGGGCGACAGCGAAGCCGTTCGCCGTCCCATCGCCGGCATCGATAAAGGCCGTGCAACCATCGATCCGAGCTTCGGGCGACACGCGGTCTGAGCCGTTACACAGTTCAACATTCTTCAGGGAGCTGCCCTTCTTCGGCTTCTGCGCCCAGCCCGACGAACCGGACAGCACAAGGATAACAATGAGCATCACGGCCTTGATCAAACTGGCTCTTGCGGTCATTTCCACACCAGGCGTCCGACTCCGACAGCGAGCGAAGCGCTAATCCTGATCTCTCTGCCCGGCCGGCGCTGCGCGCGCATTACCGCGGCTTCGGGCCAAGCAAAGTTCTCAGCATCCCCGACAGATGTTGAGCCTGCGATTGCTGCTTCGATCAGGCTCCGGCGCCGCGGATGTCGCCGGCTTCTTCAGGAGCTTACTTTTGCCCTCTTCGATCAGGGTCGAAAACTTGACCGACCCATCATCCGAAATCTCGATATGCGGCGTCGTGCCTCGGATTCCCAGCGTGGCGACGGGAGTCTCGACCTTCATGTCGCCGGTCTTTGCGACACTGCCAGCAACGAACGTGAACGTGCCCCTGGCGAGATTGAACAGGGTTGCATTGGAATTGCCGGCCGGCTCATACACATAATGATCCAACACCATACGGGCGTTGCTCGATAGATTGAACGAGCTGCCGTCGGTGAAGTTGATTCCCACTCGGCCATCGGCCCCGGTCAGCACCACATCACCGAGATATACAGGATCACCGGTGTTGGCCCGGCCGGGCTCACTCGAGACATTCGCCTGAACGACCACTGCGCTCGCATGCTCGATGGTGACCCAGCCTGTGGCCACCACCACCTTCCCAATCGGTTTCGATGACGAGGTAGCAAGGGCGGGCTTGGCGGAATCGATTTGCCCTCGAGCCGCACTCGGCAAGAAATTGGCAAGCGCCAAAACAAGGCCGGTTGCCAAAGCGACCATCGTAGGTTTGCACATGATCCCCCCTTTCTGAGAAGATCTTGTCGGTCGGCATCGGCGGCGCATTGAAGCCGCGAACGCAGCACAACAAATATAATTGTTGTTTAATTAGTTTAATTGACTTAATTTATATCCAATATTGCGAAAGCGCCACCTATTTAAATCGTTTGTCAATGCAATCACTTTGGCGGGAGGGGCATGTCGGGAATGACAGTACGGCATCGCCGTCCCCGAGAATGCGTCTCTCTCTAGAGCGGATTTGATTATTTCGGCGGGCGAGCCTCGGCTGCCAGCGCCTGGGATATCTGTCCCTTGGCGAGGGTCGCCCTGAGAAGACCATGGCAGCACGCCGAGCCTGAATCGATCACCCAGGCGAGGTCGAACGATGTTAGTTGCATCCGGCATCGAGGTTGGTAACGGGGCCGCCGTGGCCCTGCCCGTCGAAATCATCGGCCATATTCATAAAGTGATCGGTTGCGGTACGCTTACGCGAGCGACCGGCATCGCCACACAGGCGGTAGCTGGTGCGCTTGTCTACCGGGGCGACGTGCTGGAGACCGATGCCGACGGACAGATCACAATTGGCTTCCTCGACGGTACTTTCTTCAACATCGCCTGCGGCACTCGCGTAGTGCTGAGCGAGTTCGCCTTCGACGTCGAAGGCATGTCACCTGCAGCCTTGTTCGACGTGACCCGAGGGAGCTTCAGTTTCGTACCAGGCCGGCTAGTAGAAACCGGGTCATTCCAGCTGAATACCCCCATCGCAGCCATTCGCGCCCGGAGCCACGCGGGCGGCTTCGGGATGCTGACGCTTGCGGCATTGACTTTCTCGACCGCGCAAAATGCCGAGGCCGCGGATCCAGATGTCACATTCTTGGATGACGATTCCATCACTTACAAGGACCTCGCGCACGGTGCATTTGAGCTCGTGACCAAGGAACCGATCCCGCGCCACATCATCGTCGAGGATCCGGGCGAGACGATCGTCCTCAAGAAGGTGGGATCCACCATCAGCGTCAATCAAGTCGCGAACACCGCCGCTCGCATGGACGAGTTGCGCGCCGCGCAACAGGATGTGCTCGCCAATCTCACACAAGGGCAAGGGCCGCATGGCTCGAGCACCCCTCCGTTCGTCAAATCCCAGCCGCTGCAGCCGATCAACTTCGTTCCGCCTGATACGCCGGAGCTGCAGACTTTGCCGATTGTGTTGCCCTTCGCCATTCTGGAGCCTGTGGGACGTCTACCGCCGACGCTCAGCACCGGGGCTGGGCCAGCTGAACGCGACACGGTGGTGTTTGACACATTCACTGCGACAACAGGAACTTTCAGTGCCAGTAGCACCAACGGCGGCGGCCAGCTGACTTTCGGTGTCATCGGGGCGAACGCCGCTCATACGGTCCTGGATGGGGTGACGTACGATCTGTCGAAGACAAGCCCCTACGGGATACTCTACGTCAACAGCACAAGCGGCGCCTATACGTTCGTGCCTAACGACGCTGCGATCAACGCGCTGAAGGCGCCCACGACTGACGGTTTCGTTATCACGGTCTCTGATGGATTCACCTCGGTCAATCAGACGTTCACGGTCACCATTAACGGTGTCAACGACGCTGCAGTGATCTCCGGCACCACGACCGGTTCGATCATCGAGGCTGGCGGTATCGCGAATGGAACGCCCGGCACGCCGATTGCGACCGGCACCCTTTCCGATACCGACGTCGACGATCCGCCCAATACGTTCACGGCCGTGAGCTCGCCAACGACGAGCGCCGGCGGCTATGGCACTTTCACGATGACGGCGGCCGGCGTGTGGGTCTACACCTTGGACAACGCCAACGTCGCTGTGCAAGCGCTCAATGCCGGCGAGACGCTGACCGACAGCTTTACGGTGACCACGATCGGAGGCACCGCCCAGGTAGTGACGATCACCATCCACGGAGCCAGTGACGCGGCGGTCATTTCCGGCACGACGACCGGCGCAGTGATCGAGGCTGGCGGCATCGCCAATGCAAATCCCGGCACGCCCACCGCGACCGGCACGCTCATCGACACCGATGTCGACACGACCGCAAATGCTTTCACGGCAATCGGCTCGCCAACAGCGAGCGCAGCCGGCTACGGCAACTTCACCATGACGGCAGCGGGCGTGTGGACCTACACGCTCGACAACACTAACAGCGCGGTGCAGGCGCTCAATGCCGGCCAGACACTGACCGACACGTTCACCGTGACCACGCTGGACGGATCCGCCCAAGTAGTGACGATCACCATTCACGGCAGCAACGATGCTGCCGTCATTTCCGGCAACACCGCCGGCTCGGTGACCGAGGCCGGAGGCGCTTCCAACGCGACACCCGGCACGCCGAGCGCAACAGGCACGCTCGTTGCGATCGACGTCGACAATACGTCCAATACCTTCACAGCTGTGAGTTCGCCCAAGGCAAGCACGAATGGGTATGGCACCTTTACGATAACCGCCGCCGGCGTGTGGACCTATACGCTCGACAACGCCAACGGCGCGGTGCAGGCGCTCAATGTCGGCGGCGCGCTCACCGACAGTTTCTCTGTCACAACCCTCGACGGCACGCCGCAGGTGGTGACGATCACTATTCAGGGCAGCAACGACGCGGCTATCATTTCCGGCACCACGACCGGCTCAGTGACCGAGGCAGGAACTTTCTCACCCGGCATTCCGATCGCGACCGGCACGCTCACCGATACAGACGTCGACAACGCGCCGAACACGTTCACCGCAGTCTCCTCGCCTGCTGCGAGCGACGATGGATATGGCACGTTCACCATGACGGCGGCCGGCGTATGGACTTACACCCTCGACAACAACAACAGCGTGGTTCAGGCGCTCGAGGTCGGCGACCCGTTGACCGACACTTTCACCGTAACTGCCATCGACGGTACCAGGCAGGCGGTGACCGTCGCCATCCATGGCGCCAGTGACGCAGACCCGAATGACTTTGATTATCTGGCCACCGGATCTGTCGTGATCTCCGATCCACCCAACGTGTATGGGACGCCGGGGCCCGAAACCATCGCGGGCGGCGGCGACACAGGTCAGATCATCTACGCGGGGGCCGGCAATGATACCGTCAATGGCACCGGCAAAGCGGACGTTCTCTATAGCGGCTCCGGCAATGACACGATCAAAGGTAACGACGGGGATGACGCCATCTACGGGGGCTCGGGCAACGATACAATCAACGGCAACAACGGCGGCGACACCATAACTGGTGGATTTGGTGCGGACCAACTCACCGGCAGCAATGGGAACGACCGTTTCGCTTATTTGTTCGTAGCCGATTCCAACGCAAGCCAGTTCGACACCATCACCGATTTCGCATCGGGGTCCGACAAGATCGACTTGACCGCTCTTGGCGCGCTTGGGTTCGTCATCTTGGCCTTGAGCTCAACCAGCACGGCCGTGCCGGCACATACGATCGCCTGGCTCTATGACAGCGCGGCGAATGAAACCATCGTGTACGTCAATCCAACGGACCAGACCCTGCACATCGGCGATTCCGGTCTGCTCGAAATCCATTTGCAGGGGATTGCAACCATCGACGCGTCGGACTTCCTCTTGGCGCCAGCTGCGGCACCTGTGATGGCGGCTGCCAGCGAACCGCTCGACCTCAGCGCAACCGCGCAGAGTGACGCGACGATGATAGCCACTTCCGAGGTCTCGTCCGATTCCGGGAGCGGCGACGGCACGCTATCCGCCAATGGGAGTTCCACGATCCCCTCAAGTGAGGCGACCTACAGCCTGAATTGGAGCTGGGACCAGATCGGACCGACCGAATATTCCAGCCTCTCCAGTTCAGACGACGTGCAAACGCACCTGACCGAACCGCCCCGCAATGACGCATTAGCTCCCTCAGCCAGCGGACTGTCTACGATCTTGCACCACATGGCCGCACCGACGGAGGTCACTTTTATCTTCGATCAGATCGATGTGGCCGACACGGAGACTATCATTGGCAAGAATGGCGAGCTCGCCGGAAGTGCCCACATGCCTGATGTTGCTCTTGCAGCACTGGACATGGCCCACAACCCCGCTGAACAGCACGCCGGGCTTGCGCTGGGGAGCGTTGCCGGGAATCATGGCGCCGCGAGGTCGGAAAACGCTGACAATGCCGCTCTTGCTCACGGCCACACCGGCCATGACGGCGCAGACACGACGCCCAACCCGAGCCTGCTGAAATCGGCTGGCGGCGTCAATCATTCGCCCTCAAGTAAAGCGGCCGACGAGGAGCATGATCCGCACCATGCACCGTCTGGGTCAGCGCCTGCCGATCCCCAGCAGCTCGGCGAATCATTCGAATTCAAGGATGACACTTCACACGGCCGGCGGTCACTGCCCAACGCAGAGCTCGATGATCTTTCTAACCCGGCCGATCATCACGACCACGCTGGAGGGGCCCACGGATCCGAGCTGGTGGCTATGCCTGAACTGTCCCCGCCAAATATTGATCCAACTGACCGGGCAGGTACAGCTCACGGCCACGTGCTGCACGATCTGATCGTGTGACGCCCAACTGCGTCTTCAGTGCTGTTTCCGGTGCCATCCGGCGCGGAGGAGTTCTGTTGATCGAGAGAAGATTCATCATCGTTGCCGTCGACTCCTTCGGGCGGCGCTGCATGCTGATGGCTTAGCGCCGATATCCAGGCGGACGTCATCGCCGCTATGAGGACCCGGTTGACGGCCTCAATTACGCGTTCTGCTGCGGACGAGTAGTTCATGGCCTCCTCCTCCCGCGCTGCTGATTGCGAATGGCCCAAGCCTACGACGATCCCTCGAGTGCCACTGTCCGCTGCTTCACACCCGCGCGCGTCAACTCACCGCAGTCTCAGAAGATGCCGCGTGCGGCAGCTGCACCCGCGACGGGAGGTTGATGTGCTGCATTGATGAGTTGCTGAGCGCGCGCACTCACAACCTTGGAGGCGTTGCGCTTCGCACGCGACTCTGAATCAGATGTGATCTCGGCGATGCGAATCGATTGGTTAGCTTTGGGGGTAATCAATGAGCGGAGAAGCCGGTTGCATTGTGTGTAGCAGGGCAAGAGCGGTCGTAGCGATCGTTCCGATTGCCAGAGGATATGCCCTGAAAGTATATGAATGCTCCTGTTGTCATAGCACGCTGCAGCTCGTGACTCGCGTCACGAAGGCCGCGCTGATCAAGCAGCAGCTCAATACTCTTCCTCGCGTTGAGAAGCAGTTGCGCCCGCCTGTTCGCAGGGTGCAACAGGCGCTTGCAAACTAACCAAGCAAGGGCGTCTCGCTGGGCTGCAGTCGGACAACCGCGCGAACGCAGGTTGCCAAAGCACGCTTCGCCTCGCGCCCTCAATTCGGCTTTTGCGTCGGCTTGCCGTCGATCTTGGGCAGATCGCCGGCCGAGGCGGACTGATCTCCGCCGCCATTGGCCCGCCGGGCCATCTCGACGGTGAGCCGCTCGGCCGCCTCGGGCGACATCAGTCCGAGGATGTCCGACATCTTGCGCGGCGCGATGGCCGAGGCGATCTCGATCAGCACGCCCATCTCGAGCCGGTCGAACACCCGCGCGGCATCCTTCGGCTTCATGCCCTCATACATGGTGACGAGGCCCTTCATGCGCTGGGCTTCGGCCGCCTTCTGCTCGGCCTGGGTTGCGGAGATGCGGGTCTCCACCGCCTTCATCTCCTCGACCTTGTTCTCGATGCGCTTCTCGGCCGACTTCAGCAGGCTCTCGCGAATGTCGATCTCGCGCTGGCGGGCCTCGATCTCCTGGCGGCGCGCCTGCAATCGCTCGAGGATCGCGCGCTCGGCGGCCGAGACCTGCGGCTGGGCCTCGTCCATCTTGATCACGGTGCCTTCGGGCTTGCTTTCGGGAGCAGCCGGCTTCGGCGCCTCCTTGGGCGCGCCATGAGTCGATCCGGTGATGTCAGGATCCTCGCGACCGGTTGGGAAGTTCAGATTCTCCTGCGCCCAGGATTTCTTGGCTTGGTTCGGATTGTAGTCGAACACATAGCCGCCATTGATCGCGAGGCCCGCGACCTTCAGCGTGGCGAGACCTGCGACGGCCACCAGAACGACGGGGATGACGCGGATGTTACGAAAGGACTTCATACCCCTGACTTCATGCGGCAAGGCCGTTGGATCGCCGGCGCTCGGAGAAAGCTTCAGCCGCCGCCGCGACCGCCTTCGCCGTCGTAGGCTTGGCCGCGGGGACGGCAACCGTTTCCGGATTGGTGACGGGACGCGCGGCGGTCGCGATCTTGGACAGGCGCCGCACCACGTTGTCGGCCTCGCCGAGCTGCTTGTGGAGCTGGTCAGACATTTGCGTCGCTGCCGCGAGCTGGCTGCCGAGGTTCTCGTTAACGTCGCGCACGGCGAGCTTCAGTCCGCCGATCGCGCGCTCGGCGATTTCAGTCGCGGTGATCAGCTCGCCGATTACCGCCTTCAGCGAATGCTCGTCCGCCTTCAGCCGCGTCAGCCGCTTGTTGAGCATGACACAATAGACGATCGTCAGCATCAGCAGGATAGCCACCAGCGACTCGATCGCCATTCCCAGGGAGTGGTTCATGGGGCCTCTATCATCTTGTTCTGCTCGTCAACCTTCTCGAACATCGCAAGTGTCGTACTTGGCTTGCGCAGGGGTTTCGTCACCCGGATCGCGACCCGGTCGCCGACCCGGCCCATCCGTCCTTCGGTCAGGGTGACGCTGCCGCAGCGCACCGACACGTTGGCATCCGCGCGCATCTCGAGCGGCAGCGTGTCGCCGACCTTGAGCCGCATCAGCTGCTTGAGCGGAATGTCGGCCTCGTAGAGCACGGCGTCGACGGCGATCTCGGCCTGCACGATCTCGGTTGCGAAATGCCCCTCCCAGACCGGGTCGCGGCCGAACTTTTCGCCCATGAACATCTGGAGCAGGACGCCCCGGATCGGTTCAATGGTCGCGTAAGGCAGCAACAGCTCGATGTTGCCGCCGCGGTCTTCCATGTCGATGCGCAGGCGCACCAGGATCGCGGCGTTGGCGGGACGGCTGATCGCGGCGAATCGCGGATTGGTCTCGAGCCGGTCGATCGTGAAGGTCACTGGGGAGAGCGGCCGGAACGCCTGCTCGGCATCGGCCAGCACCACCTCGACCAGCCGCTTGACCAGCTCGGTCTCGATCGTGGTATAGGGCCGCCCCTCGATGCGGAGCTGGCTGGTGCCGCGGCGGCCGCCGAGCAGCACGTCGATCATCGAGTAGATCAGGTTGGAATCGACCGTCGCCATGCCGAAGTTTTCCCACTCCTCGGCCTTGAACACCGAGAGCACGGCCGGCAGCGGGATCGAGTTCATGTAGTCGCCGAAGCGCACCGAGGTGATGCGATCGAGCGAGACTTCGACGTTGTCGGAGGTGAAATTGCGCAAGCTCGTCGTCAACAGCCGCACCAAACGGTCGAAGACGATTTCGAGCATCGGCAGACGCTCGTAGGAGACCATCGCCGAATCGATGATCGCACGAATGCCGGAGTGGTCGTCGAGCGTGACATCGCCGACGGTGAAGCCGAGGAGATTGTCGATCTCCTCCTGCGACAGCACCCGCTCGCCGGAATTCTTGCCGCTGCCGAGATCGCGGCTGCCGTCCTCGACCATCGCCGCCCATTGCAGGGCCATGGTCTCGGAAAGTTCGTTCTCGGCGGCAGCCTTGGCGGCCTCCGCCGGATCCTCCGAATCGAGCGAGGCCTCCCATTGGGCGGCAATCGCATCCTGGTCCATCTGCTCGGTGCCGGCCATGGCGCTAGCTCATTCCCCTCACTGCACCACGACTTCCTTGAACAGCACCGCGCTGACCTGGATCGGGGCGACCGCCGCGTTGACGCGCTTGGTCAGTTCCTCCTTGAGGCGGAAGATGCCGGCGGAGCCGTTGAGGTCGGAGGGGCGAAGTTCGCGCACATAGGTCTGGAAGATGTCGGTGACGCGCGGCATCGTCGGCTTGATCGCCTCGATCTGCTTTTCTTCCTTCAGCTCCAGCACGATCTTCAACCGCAGATATTGCACGCGCTCGCCGGGCGCGCCGGCGAGGTTGACCATCATGTCGGGAACGTCGACGAAAGCCGGCGGCTTCGGCGGCGGCGCCGCCTCGGCATGGTGCTCGTCGTCGCCATGACGGAAGAAGAAGAACCACGTCGCAGCACCGCCGCCGAGGACGGCGAGCAGGCCGACGGCCATGATGATAAGCTTGAGCTTGTTCTTCGGCGGAGCGGCTTCCGCGCCGTCAGCGGCTGCGCCGCCTTCCGCTTCATTCTCTGCCATGATCGCCGCGCCCGGATCTCTCAAAGGGGTCGAAAGAGCGAAGCCTCAGACAGTGACGCGATACAAATGCCCCAGCGCGATGCGCTCCTCTTCATGGCAAACGCTACGGTAATAATGGTTAACGGAACCTTTCGATTGGGCCTCCGCTAGGAAAAATCTGCCGGGCAAACATGGCTAACAGAACCTTTCTGCCGCCCTCCCGCACCCCTCAAATTTCATCAAGTGCTTTAAATTACACGACTTTTAGAGTTGGCACGGCTTTCGCTGAGAAAGGGCCGAGACCCGACGGTTTGGGAGAACCAGACGGTCTCGTTCACGGGGTCCGCCAAGGCGCTTGGGAGAGCGAGGTGGCAGATCTCACTCAGGGGAGAATTCCGATGCAGAACGCGCTTCTGATCGGCTTGTCACGGCAGATGACGTTGGAACGGCAGATGGATGTCATCGCCAACAATGTCGCCAATGCCAATACCAACGGCTTCAAGGCCGACCATTCGCTGTTCGAGGAGTACCTCAACTCGAACGCGCGTGAGGACAATTTCCTCGGCTCCGACCGCCGGGTCTCCTATGTGCAGGACCGCGGCACCTTTCGCGACGTCGGCCAGGGGCCGATGGAGCCGACCAACAACCCGCTCGACATGGCGATCGACGGCAACGCCTATTTCGCGGTGCAGGCCAATGGCGGCGAGCGTTACACCCGCGACGGCAAGTTCTCGCTCAACAGCACCGGCCAGCTCGTCACCTCCGACGGCAACCTCGTGCTGAGCACCGCCGGCCCGATCACCTTCCAGCCGACCGACCACGACATCAACGTTGCACCCGACGGCACCGTCACCGTGCTCGAGGGCACGGCGAAGACCGACTCCATCCGCGGCAAGATCCGCATGGCCTCGTTCGACGATCCGGCCAAGCTGACCAAGCTCGGCGCCAACCTCTATGACATCGGCTCCGCCGTCCAGCAGGCCGACACCAAATCCAGCGTGCGCCAGGGCTACGTCGAGAAGTCGAACGTCAATGCGGTCGGCGAGATGAGCCGCATGGTCGAAGTCATGCGCAGCTACACCGCCATCGCCAGCCTGCTCCAGCAGCAGAGCGACCTCCACAAATCGGCGATCGAAAAGCTCGCCGACGTTCCGGCCTGATTGAAGGAGAACTGACATGCAGGCGCTTCACACCGCAGCGACCGGAATGGCGGCACAGGAACTCAACGTTCAGGTGATCTCCAACAACATCGCGAACCTCCGCACCACCGGCTTCAAGAAGCAGACCGCGGCGTTTCAGGACCTGATCTACGAGCACGTCCGCCGCGTCGGCGCGCAGTCATCCGACCAGGGCACCATCCTGCCGGTGGGCGTCGACATCGGCGGCGGCGTCAAGACCGTCGGCACGCCGCGCAGCATGACGCAAGGCACGCTGTCGCAGACCGGTAACGATCTCGACCTCGCGGTCTCGGGCGACGGCTTCTTCAAGATCCTGATGCCCGACGGCACCTACCAGTACACCCGCGACGGCACCTTCCAGATGGACAATCAGGGCCGCATTGTCACCGCACAGGGCAACCCGGTGCAGCCGACGATCACGATCCCGAACAACGCCTCGGGCCTGACCGTCAACGTCCAGGGCCAGGTCTCGGTGACCCTGCCGGGCTCGTCGACCTCGACCATCCTCGGCCAGATCGGCCTAACTCGCTTTATCAATAAGGCCGGCCTCCAGCCCGTCGGCAGCAATCAGTTCACCGAGACACCCTCCTCCGGCCCGCCGCAGGACGGCACCGCGACGGCCGAAGGTTACGGCAATATCACGCAAGGCAGCCTCGAGCAGGCCAATGTCGACGTCGTCTCGGAAATGAGCGACCTGATCGCGGCCCAGCGCGCCTACGAAATGAACGCCAAGGTGATCAGCGCCGCCGACCAGATGATGCAATCGACGACGGCGCTGTTCCGCTGAGGTGATGACCATGATCCGGACCACCCTCGCCACGATCTTCGCTCTGCTCGCGCTGGCACTGCCGGCAGCGGCGGCCGACGATTTCATCGCAGCGCCGACGCTGCGCGCGAGCGTCACCGTGACCTCGGACGTGGTGCGGGTCGGCGATCTCATCGACAACGCAGGATCTGCCGCGCTGATCCCCGTCTACCGCTCGCCCGATCTCGGCACCACCGGCGCACTGCCGGTCGCGCAGGTGTTGTCGGTGCTCCGCGCAAAACAGGTGATCGGCATCATGACCGGCGACATCAAAGAGGTCCAGGTCACCCGGCTCGCCCGCACGCTCGCCAGCAAGGACCTCGAAACCGCAGTCGCCTCCGCGCTCGAGCGCCGCTTCGGCCTCGGGGAAGCCGCCAACATCACCGTCACGTTCGACCGCGGCATCTCCGACATGCGGTTGGATGCCTCCAACACCGGCGCGCTCCAGCCGGTTGCAACCCGCTATGACGCCCGCAGCGGCCGTTTCGACGTCGCCTTCGAGATCAACAACGACAACAATCCGACGCCGACCAAGCTGCGCTTCACCGGCACCGCGATCGAGACGGTGGAAGTGGCCGTGCTGACGCGCGACATCGACCGCACCGAGCTCCTGAAATCTTCGGACGTCGCGCTGGAGCGCCGGCCGAAGGCCGAGGTCACCGGCGAGCCCGCCTCGCGCGATCGCACCGTCGGGATGCAGCTGCGCCGGCCGATGCGCGCCGGCATGCCGATCCACGTCGCCGACATCGTCAAGCCCGACTTCGTGGTGCGCGATCAGACCGTGACCATCATCTACCAGGTGCCCGGCCTCCACCTCACCACGCGCGGCAAGGCGATCGAGAGCGGCGCCGAGGGGGACACCGTCAGCGTGCTCAATTTGCAATCCAAGCGTACGCTGACCGGAACCGTCACCGGCCGCGGCCAGGTCACCGTCCAGGGCGCCAGCCAGTCCGCACCGATGACGCCCGCGATCGAGCAGACCTCGTCGATCAAGCGTGACGACGTGCCGGCGGCCGCAGCCCTCGCCCAAAGTCTGGTCCAAGCCCCTGTGTCTCCGGCCCAGATCGCACAAGCCCAGATCGCGCAAGTTCGCGTCTCGCAAGCTCCAGCCAAGTCAGAGTAAGTTCATGTCTCCGTTCAGTTCGGCTTTCCACCTTCGTCGCATCGCGATCTCTGCCCTGCTGCTGGCGACTTGCGCCCTCGCAACCGGCTGCTCCTCGATCGACCGCCTGTCGCAGATCGGCGAGCAACCGAAATTGTCGGCGATCGACAATCCGACGACGCAGCCCGGCTACAAGCCGGTGCAGATGCCGATGCCGAAGCCGGAAGTCGCCTCCTACAATCCAAACTCGCTGTGGCGCAACGGCAGCCGCGCTTTCTTCAAGGACCAGCGCGCCCGCCAGGTCGGCGACCTCCTGACGGTGACCGTGAACATCACCGACAAGGCCAACCTCTCCAACGAGACCCAGCGCAGCCGCACCAGCAAAGAAGACTCTGGAATTACGGACTTCATCGGCAGCCAGACAGTCACGCAGCCGCTCAAGGTTCTCCCCGGACGTCTTCTCACCACTGACTCGACATCCTCGGCCGACGGCAAGGGCTCGGTCAACCGCCAGGAAGCGTTGCAGACCAACGTCGCCGCGGTGGTCACGCAAGTGCTGCCGAACGGCAACCTCGTGGTCGAGGGCAAGCAGGAAATCCGCGTCAACTACGAGATCCGCGAGCTCGTGGTCGCCGGCATCGTTCGCCCCGAAGACATCCAGAGCGACAACACCATCGATTCCAGCAAGATCGCACAGGCCCGCATCGCCTATGGCGGCCGCGGCCAGATCATGGACGTGCAACAGCCGCGCTATGGCCAGCAGGTCATGGACGTGCTGCTGCCCTTCTAAGCTTCTTTAAGAGCTCCCACATCGTGTTCGCGAACCTAGGCGCGAACGACGATGTACGACGCGGCCTCCGGTAGCTCCCCTGCCGGAGGCCGCATGTATTTTGGAGGTGGATGCTAGCGGGCTGTGAGTCAGGTCGCGCCATAGAAACGACGTCGCTGCCTCAAACACCGTCGCAATGACGAGCTTGCCGGGCGCTATCTACTCTCCCCCCCTGTCATCGTCCGCGAAGGCGGACGAACGATCCAGTACTCCAAGGCGCCCGTTGCTAAATCGATGCGGCGCGGCTTACTGGATTCGCCGCCTTCGCGCGGAATGACAGCATAGAATGCCGTAGCCCCCTCACGTAAACTCCGCCTCCACCGTCCCCAATCCGTCCAGCTCCATGCGCACCTTGTCGCCGGCCTTCAGCCAGAGCGTCTTCACCAGGCTGCCGGTGAGCACGAGCTGTCCCGCATGCAGGCTCTTGCCTTCGGCGGCGAGATGGTTGGCGAGCCAGGCGAGTGCGTTGTGGGGATGACCGAGCACGTCGGCGCCGGTGCCTTGGCTCACCTCCTCGCCGTTGACGATGGCCCCCCCCTTCACCGCGTTCAGATCCGGCACCGACGAGCGCGGAACCAGGGGCCCCAGCACGCAGCCCGCGGCGAAGAAATCGTCGGCGATCAGCGTCGGCGCCCCCATCGTCTCCCACTTCACGTAGCGATCGTCGACGATCTCGATCGCGGGATGGTAGGCGTCGACGGCCTCGCCGACCCATTCGGCCGTGAACGGCGCCTCGCCGGCGGCAAGGTCGCGCTTCAGCCGCACCGCGATCTCGCATTCGACGCCGACGCGGACATAGTTGGACGCGGCGAGCTTGGCGCCGCTGTCATGGACGCCGTTCTGGAACACGCCGCCGCCGCAAGGGTGCGGGATACCGATGTAATCCTGCATCACCTGGCTGGTGCAACCGATTTTGTAGCCGACGAGCGGCCCGACATGAGGCAGCAGGAGATCGTGCAGCGCGCGCTGGACCTGATAACCCTCGGCTTCGTCCGTGGGGGGGCGCTTCAGCGCCGCGAGCGGCGCATGGTTGCGGCGCGCCTGCGCGATCGCCTTTGCGGCTTCGAGAATCCTGTCCATCGGCGCCGCCTCCCACGCTACGCAACATTGCGGCTCAGTTCAGCATTCCCGCCCGCGCCTGACAAGCGCTGCTCGGCGCTGGGCCGAGCCGATTACGGGGGCTCCCGCCGCTTAAGAAAATATTGAGTTGGTTCGGGCCTTATGGAGCCGCGCGCCAGGCCCACTCGCCCCACGCAGCACCGAGGCTCGGATTGCAGCGATGCGTGAAGCCGCTGCGGCGGCGCATCAAGTTGCCGGTCGATCTCGTTGATGCGACTCGCAAAACCCTCCCCGCAGCTGAAGTGAATGTTGTTTCTCATGTGAACTCATGTGAGCTTGCAGGAATCGACGCTACCTCATTGATCCTGATTCATATTTCGCGATCATGAGACGGGCGCCTTGTCGTGGTGCCTGAACCAGCACCACGACAGGCCAAGCGAAGCTGCTCGCCTCAGGCGTAGCCGAGCGCGATCCGGATCGCAATTTCGACCGGCGAGTAGTCATGGTCTACACGGTCCAGCCGATAGGGCTCGGCCGGAGGAAGGTCGGGCTGTGCCATGAAGCGTGGTGTCCGTCCGCGGTGCTTTTGCGCAGCGTGCACCAGGAAAGGATGGCACAGATAGACCGTGCCCGCCTCGCCCGTCGCAAGGGCGATCTCGCAATCGGCCCCCATGTCATCCAGCACCATCCGCGCACGACCCGCCTCTCCCGCCGGCGCGAGATAGCGCGCCATCGGCATGTGCGAGCCGCTCCTGATCCGCGTCGGCGCGTCGTGCTCGCCAACATCGGAGAACAGGAACAACATCAGCAGCGCGCGGCCGCGCGAGACAATATTGGCTCGCCACGCCGAATAGTCGTGCCGCTCGTTGGGGTCGCAGTCCTCGCCGGGAAAGCTGAGGTCGATGTGCCAGCCAGCATCGCCGGGATCGTCCGGATGTGGGAAGCGCACCGCAAAGGTGCCGCCGATATCCTTGCGCGCCCGCCAACGGCCGGCGCCGACCAGCTGGTCGAACGCGCGATGCAGCACCGGCATGTTGGCGATCTCTCGAAATGGCGGACCGCCATAGCCGGACAGCCGGATCACAGGGCGCGTCCAGGTCGACGGATCGTGTTCGCTGCACGGTAGATCGCGCCACAGGATGGCTCGTGCTTGCTCGGCGAGTGCGCGGGGAAAGGCGTTGTCGATCCGGACAAAGCCCTGTTCAATGAATTCCTGGATTTGCGCAGGCTCAAGGGCAAGCGCGTCATCTCGATCGCTCATGATTATTGTCTCTCAAGCTATCGCCAGCCATCCTTGGGCCCGCGTCATGCGGAGCCTGGCCGGCTCATTTCGGTTCACTGGAGTCAGGCCAGGCGGCAGCCTGCGCGGTCGATCAGCGCTTCCGGCTGGAAGCGGGATCAGCCCAAGCGATATTGAGAGTGCGAATCATCATAGCGGCGCGATCTACGCGCCAAACCAGCGGCGTTCAAGCGACGCCCTGCCTCCAAAAACAAAGAGCCGCAACTCTGCGGCTCGGGCTCTATTCGTCGCGATAGACCTTCTCGCGCTTCTCGTGGCGCTCCTGCGCCTCCACCGAGAGCGTCGCGATGGGCCGGGCCTCGAGCCGCTTCAACGAGATCGGCTCGCCGGTTTCCTCGCAATAGCCGTAGGTGTTGTCCTCGATGCGCTGAAGCGCGGCGTCGATCTTCGCGATCAACTTGCGCTGGCGGTCGCGGGCGCGAAGTTCGATGGCACGGTCGGTTTCAGACGAAGCCCGATCGGCGAGATCGGGGTGGTTCACGTTCTCCTCCTGCAGGGCTTGCAGGGTGAGCTTGGACTCTTTGAGGATCTCATCCTTCCAGGCGAGGAGCTTCAGACGAAAGTACTCCTTCTGCCGGTCGTTCATGAAAGGCTCTTTGTCGGTCGGACGGTAGTTTTTCAACTTTTCCAAAGGGCGGCCTATCTGTCTAAGCAACGACTCGCAAACGGAACGGGGTCCGTCGAGCGGGGCGTTATATAGCGGCCTCCTGTGACAGACAATATTTCCCTGCCGCCTCGGTCGCCGCCCCCAAGCCCTTGCACAGGAAGGTTTATCCGCAAAGGCCCGGGGGCGGCTGACAGCTCAGTAGCCGACCGTGAAACGCTGCCTCGGATGGGCCGGCCGCTCGATCTCGTCGGCGAGCGCAATGGCGTAGTCGGCGAAGGTGATCCAGCTCTTTCCGTTCGCATCTGCGAGAAGCTGGTCGCTCCCGAGCCGGAACTTGCCCGTCCGCTCGCCCTCGACGAACAGCGCCGACGGCGAGATGAAGGTCCAGTTCAGGTCCTTTTCCTGCCGCAACAGGTCCAGGAAGGCCCCGCCCTTTTCCGCCTCCGCCTTGTACTGGGCGGGAAAGTTGGGAGTCGTCACCAGTTTCACGCCCGGCGCCACTTCCAGGCTGCCGGCGCCACCGACAACGAGGTAGCGGCCAACCTTGGAGTCCTTCGCAGCGCCGATCAGCCGGAGCGGGTCGCTGGCCAGGAAGTGCACGGAACTCACGGCGACGTCGTGCCCATCCCACAGCTTGGCAAGGCCGGCCTGATCGCGCACGTCGCCCCTGGTGGGCGTGACGTTCGGCAGGGCGGCGATCTTTTCGGGGTTGCGAGCAATGGCGGTGACGCTATGGCCGCGACGAGACAATTCTCTGGTGATTTCCGACCCGGCCCGGCCCGAGGCGCCGGCAACTGCGATTTTCATGGAAGGCTCCTTTGCTTCTCTAGTACCTAGTAGTAACTTGATATCGCAAAGAATGCTGGTGTTAAGAGAGCACTTCGTGCTTACCTGATAACGCTGGAGTAACCGGCGAGCATATTCGCAAAGCACTAGGATGGAATCCGAGGACTCGACGATGAAGCCAGACGTCTATGCAGCGAACTGTCCGACGCGCCAGATCCTCGATCGCGTCGGCGACAAATGGGCGGTGCTGATCCTCTTGCTGCTGCGCGAGCAGCCGATGCGTTTCAATCAGTTGCGCCGCACGATCGAAGGCATTTCACAGAAGATGCTGAGTCAGGTTCTCAAATCGCTCGAACGCGACGGCCTGATCAGGCGCCGCGCCATCGCGACGGTGCCTGTCACGGTGGAATATTCGATCACGCAGCTCGGGCTGACGCTGGCGGCGGCGGTCGATCCCCTGCGCGATTGGGCCGAGCAGAATTTGAAGGACGTGCTCGCTGCCCAGCGCCGCTACGACGCACAACAGAAGGAGGAAGCGGCGTAGGCGCTCTCGCAGGAGCGCGCTCTGCACCCCAACCTCCGCTGTCATGCCCCGGCTTGCCGCCTTCGCTAAGCTCCGGCGGGCCGAGTACTCTTGTGGCCCCGGCGTAGCGTTGGCGGAGACGGGACCGGGCCATCCAGTCCGCCGCGGCTTCTTGAATCAACAACGTCTGTCTCTGGAATACTGGATCGCCCGCCTACGCGGGCGATGACAGCCTGCCTGTCTTACGCCCGGCCGGCCTTCGCCAGTTCGACCTCCACGCGCAGCTCGATCTCCGAGAGCACGGAATCAAGTCCGGGATCGCCCGACGACGACTTCAGGTTCGCCGCCGCGTCGCGCAGCCGCATCACGGTCGAGGCGTCGAGATTGCCGGAGAGGAGCCCCATCTTGAGATCGTCAAGCACGTCGAGCGCAGTCTTGCCGCGGGCGACCGAGCGCTTGCGGCGCGCGACCGGATCTTCTTCGACGCCTTGCAGTGCGAGCAACGCATCGATGTTCCCGGCGGCTTTCGGCGCGGCAGCGCTCCGCGTCTCCTGCGCCGACGAGGTGTCGGGCAGGACAAAGGTGCCGGAACCCGTCCGCCGGGCCTGGCTGGCCGTCGTTCCAAGCGTGGTGCCGTTCGGTCCGTAGATGCGCATCGCAGCAATCCGGGTGGTCGATGCCTCACCTTCGCCGTTTTATGGTTAACGGCGCGTAAACGGCTCGGCAAAATCTGCCGACAGGCGGCAGTTTCGCTCCTCAGGGCGAACGCCGGCTGACACCGGTCGGAACAGATTTACTCAACCTATTCAGCCATCTACCCTGCTGCCCTCGCTTGGCACGGCGCTCGCAAGGAAAGCGCCGGACCAGCTCGTCATGGGAGTGTCGCAGACGGTCCTTTGATTTGAGGAGCCCTTTTTGGGGGGGACCTTTGGGGAGCAGAGGATGCCAGGCGTTCGTTGGGTGAGGATTGTTGGGGTGGCCTGTGCCGCGCTGTCGGCGCTGGCGCTCTCGGTCACGCCTGCAAGCGCGACATCGCGCATCAAGGACCTCGCCAATATCGAGGGCGTGCGGCAGAACCAGCTCATCGGCTACGGCCTCGTCGTCGGCCTCAACGGCACCGGCGACACGCTCAATAACATCCCCTTCACCAAGCAATCGCTGCAGGCGATGCTCGAGCGCATGGGCGTCAACATCCGCGGCGCCACCATCCGCACCGGCAACGTCGCCGCTGTGATGGTGACGGGCAATTTGCCGGCGTTCGCCACCCAGGGCACGCGCATGGACGTCACTGTCTCCGCGCTCGGCGACGCCAAGAACCTCCAGGGCGGCACCCTGCTCGTCACCCCCCTGCTCGGCGCCGACGGCAACGTCTATGCGGTCGCGCAGGGCTCGCTCGCGATCTCCGGCTTCCAGGCCGAGGGCGAAGCGGCGAAAATCGTGCGCGGCGTGCCGACCGTCGGGCGCATTGCCAACGGCGCCATCATCGAGCGCGAGATCGAGTTCGCGCTCAATCGCCTGCCGAACGTCCGCTTGGCGCTGCGCAACGCCGACTTCACCACCGCCAAACGCATCGCGGCCGCCGTCAACGACTATCTCGGCGTCAAGACCGCCGAGCCGATCGACCCCTCGACGGTGCAGCTGTCGATACCACCGGAGTTCAAGGGCAACGTCGTCGCCTTTCTCACCGAGATCGAGCAGCTCCAGGTCGATCCCGATCTCGCCGCCAAGATCGTCATCGACGAGCGCAGCGGGATCATCGTGATGGGCCGCGACGTCCGCGTCGCCACGGTTGCGGTGGCGCAGGGCAACCTCACCGTGACGATCTCCGAGAGTCCCCAGGTGAGCCAACCCAACCCGTTGTCGCGCGGGCGGACCGTGGTTGCGCCGCGCAGCAGCGTCACCGTCACCGAGGACGGGAAGAAACTGGCCGTCGTCAAGGACGGCGTATCGCTCCAGCAACTCGTCGACGGCCTCAATGGCCTCGGCATCGGTCCCCGCGACATGATCAGCATCCTCCAGGCGATCAAGGCCGCCGGCGCGATCGAAGCCGACATCGAGGTGATGTGATGCAGACCGGCGCAATCAACACCCCGCGCGTCGCCAACGCTTCGGCCTTCTCGGTCGAGAGCCGCAACGGCCGGCCGGATTTCGAGCTCGCGAGTGCCTTGCAAAAGGTCTCGCCGCAACAGCAGGCCAAGGCGCAGAAGACCGCCACCGATTTCGAGGCGATGTTCCTCAACAGCATGTTCTCGCAAATGACCTCCGGCCTGAAGGGCGAAGGCCCATTCGGCGACACGCCTGGAACCGGGGTGTGGCGCTCGATGCTGACGGAGCAATATTCGAAGAACTTCGCCAGTGCCGGCGGCGTCGGTGTTGCCACCGAAGTCTACCGCACCCTGATCATGCAGCAGGCGAAAACGATCCGCACGGCATAAGGTCAACCGAGATGAACCATTCCCACGCCTCACGTCAGCCGATGCAAGCGCAGCGCCCAAACCCTGTGCATGGCAGCGCCGAGGCACGTAAGATCGGCGAGAACCTGATGGATGCTATGAGCGCCCTGCTCGGACTGATCGAGCGCGAGACCGAGCTCGTCCGCGCCGGCAACGTCCGCGAGGCGATGACGCTCGAGGGCAAGAAGCAAGAGTTGTCGCGCAACTATGTTGGCGCCGTCAGCCAGCTGAAAGCGAACCAGGCCCAGCTCGCCAAATCCGCGCCCGAGTTGCTCTCGACGTTGCATCGCCACCACGATGCGTTCCGCGCCATGCTTCAGGTCAACCTCACCGTGCTCGCCACCGCACACGCGGTGTCCGAGAGCGTTGTGCGCGGCGTCAATGCCGAGATCCAGAAGCGCAACGTGCCGAACACCTATACGGCTGCGGGTCGTCGCGCGGCCCCTGGCCCGCGCCACATCACGCCGCTCGCGGTCAGCCGCTCGCTCTGAGCGCCCGCAAGAACAAGAGACAATTTTACGAAAAACCGCGCGGCGATGTCGTCGCGCGGTTAGGCACGTTTGCTTACCCGGTCTTCAGTCCTGGTGTTCCATGCTTGCGCAATGAGAGGGGTTGGGATTTGACTCAATACTAGGCAACCAGGAGGCTGCCAATGAGTACAGATTTCAGCATCCGGCCGGTGGGGATCCCGGCCCCCGTGCAGATCGTACCGACGTCCAACGCGGCGGCGAACGAGGCTGTGCAAACTGATCTTCCGGTGCGGCAGACGGTCGCCGCCAGCGATACGGGCGCGCCCGTGCGCAATGATCCGCCAAACCACGAGAACGTCTCGCGCCAGGTCGTGTTCGACCAGGCGGCCGCATCCTTCGTCTTCCAGGTCGTCAACGACAAGACCGATGCGGTGGTCAACCAGTTCCCCGACGAAGCGATGCTGCGCCGGCGGGCCTATTTCCATGCGCTGGATCTGAAGTCCGAACCCTCGCGCCCGCTCAGCACCGACCGCAGCGCCTGACGATCAAGCGTCGAGCGGCGTAACGGCAATATCGAAATAGGTCTGGCTTGCCGCATCTGTCGGCGTGACCTTGGCCCGCACTCGACAGAATGCTCGACCATGACGCAGACGGCTTGCTGTCACGGCCTTCCGGACAGACCAGCTGCGATATTGCGGTTGATCTCGATCAGCGGACGGAAGTGATCGAACTGCGGGCTCATCTGCAGCGCGGCGGTCTGGCTCAGCACGAAGACGCTGATGTTGGCGATCTTCTGCCGGACGTCGATCGGTTGCGGATTGTTGTCGCGCATCGCCTCGCTCAAGAAGATGGTCCAGAGCTTGCGGTTGAACATCAGGGCCTGCATGGTCTGCTCGCTGAGCGGATCGGCGTTGTTCACCGCATCCTGAAGCTTGTTCGCGGCCTTGAGCAGGGTTTGAGCCTCGATGTCGCGAGGAGATGCAGTGGTCGTTGCAACACGCGCGTAGGCCGAGGCAGCGGAATTCGACATCAATCACACCCTGGAGGTTACCTAGCGCGTTGAACGCGCTTAAGGATTTCTTTCCCGACCCTAGGCAGCACCGCTTAAGATTTTGCTTACGTGACGAGTGGAAGGACTCCGGATTATTACGGTCGCGGAGTCCTTCGTCACCGCAAGGCTAGATGCGCGCACGCATGCTGTAAACACGCCTCGCACGACGCGCATCAATCTCGGCTAATCCTGCCTTAGCGATCTCCATAAAAACGGCGGAGCGTGAGCCCCGCCGTGATGTTCAATTCAGTATCTTGCATCGTGAAATTAGCGGAGCAGCTGGAGCACGCTCTGCTGGGACTGGTTGGCCAGCGATAGCGCGGAGACTGCGATCGACTGCCGGGTCGACAGCGCCTGGCTGTTGGCCGCTTCCTCGTTGGTATCGGCGAGCGTCAGGTTCGACGAGCCGGTCTGGAGCACGTTGATCAGGTTCTTGGAGAAGTCCTGACGCACCTGCACGATCGAGAGGTTGGAGCCGAGAGCAGAGCCTTCCGAGCGTAACGTGCTCGAGGCCGCATTGAGGCTCGCGAGCACCCTGTTGGTGGCGCCGTTGTCGATGAAATCGACGCCGTTGACGAGATTGGACAGGCCGAGGCCCGCCGCGTTGAACACCACGCCATTGATGCCGAGCGTCGAGCTGCCGGTCTCATTGAAGATCAGCTTCAGCGTGTCGCCGTTGAGCAGGTTGACGCCGTTGAAGGAGGCGTCCTGCGACGTCGTGTCGATCTGGGCCAGGATGTTGTTGAACTGGTTGACCAGGTTCGAGCGCGCCGTCTGCGCGACCGGATCCTGGATCGGCGGCTGGGCCGTCGTAAAGGCAACCGTACCGGTGATCGTACCACCGACGACGCCGCCGGCCGCCACCGAGCCGAGCGTCGAAGACGCGTATTCGTTCACGGTGGTGATCGTGAGCACGCCGTTGGCGTCGATTGTCGCCGTGAGGTGATTCGCCTGAAGCTGCGAGTTCAGCTGATCGAGTGTCTTGACGGTGCCGTTGGTGCCGTCGCCGAAGGTGACGTTGACCGCCGTGCCGCCGTTGAAGGAGGTAAATGTCAGGGTCTTGCCCGAGATGCTGCCTACTCCCGGCGCGCGTCCCGCGGTGAAGGCCGTGCCGGTGCCGGTGGGACCGGTCAGACCGAACGAGGACAGCGCGTTGCCGGTTCCAGTGATCGACAGATCCGCCGTGGTGCCGGTGCTGAGCTTGAGAGCGCCATTCACGACCGAGGACAGCGACGAACCGCTCGCCGCAACCACGGCGCCGCTGCTGACGATGCCGGCCCCCGAAGCCAGATCGATCGCGTTCAACGAATCCTGAACGTTTCCGCCCTGGAGATACACGACGGAGTTGCCGTTGTTGTCCGTCACGATGTTGCCGATCTTGGTGGAGCCTGTCGGCGCGGCAGCAGGAGCGGCCGCATTCTTGAACGTGACCGTCTTGCCATCCACATTGAGCGTGGAGCCGTCCTGAACGAGAGTGCCGAGCGTCGCCGAAGTCGTCAGGCGCGCCTTGGTCACATTGACATTGCCGGACCCGGTCGCGGTTGTCAGACCGAGCGCCTTGAGGAAGTCGGCCTTGCCGGTGATGCTGAGGTCGGCGCCGGTACCAGTGGTGAGGGTGAGAACACCAGAGGTGATGGAGGCGTTGGCGCCGGACGAGCTCGACAGCGTCGCGGTGCCGCCCGTGATGGCAGCCTTTTGCACGCCACTTGCAAGGTCGATCGCATCCATCACGTCCTGGACGGTTGCGGCCGGAGCGGCGTTTGTTCCGAGATAGACAGTCGAGTTGCCATTGCCGTCCGTGACGACGTTGTTGTTCTTGCCGGAGCCGGCAGGAACGTTGGCCACCGCGGGCGCAGCGCCGGCCCTGAATGTGATGGTCTTGCCGTCCACGACGAGCACATCACCATCAGACGGAGCACCGTTCGTCGCGATAGTGCTCGCGCTGGGCGTGCCGAGCAGCGTCAGACCCGCAGCCAGGCTGGCCGCGGTGCCGGCACCATCAGGAGCAGCCGAGCCGACCAGCGACTGCGAGATGCCGCCGAGCGTGGTCGTGGTGGTCGCCGGTGTCGTACCGCCAGCGGTACCGTTGGTGACCACATTGCCGGTTGCCGTTGCGTATGTATAGCTCGTGGTGCCGCGCAGATCAGCCGGCGTCGCGCCAGGGATCGTGGTCGAGATGTTCGACTTGGTCGAGTAGCCGACCGTGGTCTGGAGCGCCTGGTTGGCGATCGACTTGGCGCTGTCGATCAGCTTCTGCAGCGAGGTGATGCCGGTGTTGGCGGCCTGCAACACCTGCACACCGTTGTTGATGCCGTCGAGGAGATTGCTGATATCGCTCGCCCTATTGTCCAACCCCTGTGCCGTGAAGAAGTTGGTCGGGTTGTCGAGCGCGGTGTTGACCTTTTTCCCGGTCGAAAGGCGCTGCTGCGTCGTGGACAGCAGGTCGGCCGTCGACTGCAGCGACAACAGGTTCTGGCGAACTGACGCCGAGAGAACGATGTTGGACATTGGCGAGTCTTCCTCTTGAACCGGGTACGAATCGGCCGCGCGGTCTCGAAAGCGGGCTTCTGTCCAGTTTTAGGAGGTGTCCTTTAAAGTATGGTTAACGCCGGTTTAAGCGATAGGGTTAATAGCGGGTGAACGCCCCTGCCCGCCTCCGGACGCAAAAAAGAGCGGCGGGAAAATAGCCCCGCCGCTCGATTTTATCCAGTTAGTTCAGTCGCTTATTAGCGGAGCAGCTGGAGCACGCTCTGCTGCGAGGTGTTGGCCAGCGACAGCGCGGAGACCGCGATCGACTGCCGGGTCGACAGTGCCTGGCTGTTCGCTGCCTCGACGTTAGTGTCGGCCAGCGTCAGGTTGGACGAGCCGGTCTGCAGCACGTTGATCAGGTTCTTGTTGAAGTCCTGACGGATCTGCACCACCGACAGGTTTGAGCCGAGCGCCGAGGCCTCCGAGCGCAGCGTGCTGGACGCGGCATTCAGATTGGTCAGCACCCGGTTGGTGGCAGCGTTGTCGATGAAGTCGACACCGACTGTCAGCGCGGCGAGACCCAAACCCTTCGAGTTGTAGGTCACGCCGGTGATGTTCAGGCTCGACTTGCCGGTTTCGTCGAACACCAGCTTGAGCTGGTCGCCATTCAAGAGGTTGACGCCGTTGAAAGAGGAGTCGACGGAGGTGGTGTCGATCTGGTTCAGGATGTTGTTGTACTGCGACACCAGATTTGCGCGAGCCGACTGAGCCACCACGTCCTGGACCGGTGGGGAGGCGGTCGTGAACGTCAGCGTGCCGGTGATCGTACCGCCGATCGCGCCGCCAGCCGTCGCTGAACCAATCGTCGACGACGCGTAGTCGTTGGATGCCGTGATAGTGAGTTGACCGTTGGCATCGATCGTCGCGGCCAGGTTGTTGGCCTGAAGCGCGGTGTTGAGTTGATCGAGGGTCTTGACCGTTCCGTTGGTGCCGTCGCCGAAGGTGACGTTGACCGCCGTACCGCCGTTGAAGGAGCTGAAGGTCAAGGTCTTGCCGTTGATGCCGCCGGTGCCGGAGGTGCGGGCCGCGGTAAACGCCGAGGACGTACCGGTGTTGCCGGCAAGACCGAGCGCGGACAGCGCGTTGCCGGTGCCGGTGATCGACAGGTCGGCATTGACGCCGGTGGACAGCTTGAGCTGGCCGGAGGCGTTGATCGACGAAGCCGTCTGACCCGAGGCGGTCGCAAGCGTACCGCCGCCGCTGCCGTTGAGCGTGAAGGTCTGCACGCCCGTGGCGAAGTCGATCGCCTTCAGCACGTCGGCGATCGTCGAGCTCTGCAGGTAGACCGTCGAGTTGCCGTTGCCATCGGTGACGACGTTACCCGACACGCCCTGGGTGGAGG
Organism: Bradyrhizobium sp. 137; assembly: GCF_023074095.1. NCBI lineage: Bacteria > Pseudomonadati > Pseudomonadota > Alphaproteobacteria > Hyphomicrobiales > Nitrobacteraceae > Bradyrhizobium > Bradyrhizobium sp. 137. The sequence goes on along the minus strand of NZ_JADPKU010000127.1, from coordinate 191,571 downwards.
CCAGCGAAGCCGCCGTCGGCGTCGGACCGTCCTTGAAGGTGATGACATGGCCATCGACGTTCAGGGTCGAACCCGACGAGATGAACGACGACAGGGTCGCCGAGCTCGTGGTACGGGCCGCCGTCGCAGTGACGCTGCCGGCGCCGGTCGCGCTGGTCAGGCCGAGCTTGTTGAGGATGTCGGCCTTGCCCGTTACGCTGAGGTCAGAACCGATCGTGCTCTTCAGGACGAGCGCACCGCCGCCGCTGACGGACGAGATCGTCTGGCCGCTGTTGACCGTCAGGGTCCCGGCAACGTTGCTCTGCACCCCGCTGGCGAGGTCGATGGCAGTCAGGACGTCGCCTACCGCAGCCTTCGTGCCCGAACCGAGATAGATCGTCACGTTACCGCTGGTGTTGTCCGTGTAGACGTTACCGGTCGTGATACCGGTGGCAGCGACCCGGGTCTGACCGGTCGGGGCGGTCGTGGGCACGTCGCCGGCGGCAAAGGTGATGGTCTTGCCGTTGACGGTGAACGTGTCGCCCGCGGCAACGCCGGCGTTGGCGTCGCCAGCGGTCGCTGTGCCGTTCAGCAGGCTCGCACCAGTGGTCGCAGCGTTGATGACGGTTCCCGTATTCGTGCCCTGAACGCCACCGAGCTTGGTACCGGACGCAGCAGCGGTTACACCGCCGGCCGCACCGCTGTAGAGCACGTTGCTCAGCGCATCCGCGCTGGTGTAGCTGGTCGTGCCACGCAGATCCGAAGCTGTCGCACCGGCGATCGTGGTGGAGACGTTGGACTTGGTGGAATAGCCGACGGTGGTCTGAAGCGCCTGGTTGGCGATCGACTTGGCGCTGTCGATCAGCTTCTGCAGCGAGGTGATGCCGGTGTTGGCAGCCTGCAGCACCTGCACGCCGTTGGCGATGCCGTCGAGCAGATTGTTGATGTCGCTGGCGCGGTTGTCGAGCGACTGTGCCGTGAAGAAGTTGGTGGGATTGTCCAGAGCCGAGTTGACGCTCTTGCCGGTCGACAGACGGTTCTGGGTGGTGGCGAGAAGATCGGCGGTGGACTGGAGAGAGAGCAGGTTCTGACGAACCGATGCGGAGAGGACGATACCGGACATGACACTGTTACCTTTCTGGTAAACGACGCTACTGTTACGCGTCAGCTTGGATCGAGATCGACCCAGCGACCGGCGGACCGTGGCGCCGAGACCTCTAACGAAACATGAAATGAAATCCGTGCTTTTGCCGGGCCGTGCGTGATTCGGGCGTGGAAGTTGCGCACATCGCCGCACCGCCACAACAGATACAACATTGATAATGTTGCACTTTCCCGCGCATACGCCGGCGATTTACAGCTCGTTAACTAATTCCGGGCGAGAATCACGCCCTGATGAGCCGCAACGAACGCTCGGTTACAAAAGCGTTGATGGAGAACAGGCATGGCCCTCAAGGTCGAGCTCAGACCGCACGAACGCATCATCGTCGGTAACTGCGTGATTACCAACACCGACCAGCGCGCCCGCCTCCTGATCGACGGCGACAACGTGCCGATCCTGCGCGAGCGCGACATCCTCACGCCGGAGACGGCAAACACGCCCGCCAAGCTGGTCTATCTGGCGGTCCAGCTCATGTACATCTCGCCGGATCCGCAGACCCAGCACGGCACCTATTTCAATCTGGTGCGCGACATCGTCACCGCGGTGCCGAGCGCCTGGCCGATCATCGAAGGCATCAACAACAACATCCTCAACGGCGACCTCTACCGGGCGCTGAAAGACGCTCGCAAGCTGATCGCTTATGAGGAGAAGCTGCGGGATCAGTTCGAAGCCACGCATCCGAAGGCCGAAGCGGACAAGGACAACGTCAGCACCGCCGCGTGACCACACGCGTTCGCGCTGCACGCCGCGCGAACGATCAAGCCGCGCGAACGACAACGGCCCCGGATCACCTCCGGGGCCGTTGTCGTCTCAGGCATGCATCGCTGCTAGAGCGCCGCGAGCGGCGGCGCCTCGACCTCAACCACTCCGTCGCCGCTCCGGCGTCCACCGAACTCCAGCACGGCCGCGACCAGCGCGTCGATGTCCCTCTCGTCGGTGCGGTGATTGACGATCGCGGCACGGATCGCAAACCTGCCGTCCAGCGTGGTGCTCGACGGTGCCGCGACGCCCGACTCCTGGATGTCGGCGACGATCTCGCGATTGACCGCATCATCGGCGCGATAGCGGAAGCAGACGATGTTGAGATTGACCGGCGCCAGCAATTCCAGCCGCGGCTCGGCCAGAATGCGCGCCTCCAGATATTTTGCAAGCGCGCAGCTTCGCGCGATCGCCGCACCGAGCCGATCGGTGCCGAACGTCTTCAGAGTGAACCAGGTCTTCAGCGCACGGAAGCCGCGCGACAGATCAGGTCCGAGATCGCAAGGCCAGACCGCACCCGCCGCAAGTCCCCTCGCCTCCCGGCGCAGATAGGCCGCGGGCTGCGCAAACGCCTGCCGATGCTGCTCGCCGTCGCGCACCAGCAGGAAGCCGGCGTCATAAGGCACTTGTCCCCATTTGTGGAAGTCGAGCGCAATGGAATCCGCGAGCTCGATGCCGCCAAGCAGCGGTGCGAGCTCGGGCGACATGATCGCGAGCGCTCCGAAAGCGCCGTCGACGTGAAACCAGATCCCTTCCTCGCGGCACAGCTCCGCGACGGCCTTGAGATCGTCGATCGCGCCGACGTCGACCGTGCCGGCCGATGCGACCACCAGGAACGGCTTGAATCCCACCTCGCGATCAACAGCGATCTGCGCGCGCAGCGCGGCAACATCGATGCGATGATCGGCATCGACACCGATCTTGCGTAGCGCGTCCGTGCCGAGCCCGGCAATATCCATCGCCCGCGAGATGCAGCCATGTGCGGCGTGCGACGTATAGGCCGTGAGCAGCGCGCCATCATTGCCGATACCGTGCTGGCGTGCCAGCGCGCCGAGCGCGTTCGTACGTGCCACTAGCACGGCCATCAGATTGGCCATCGACGTGCCCGTGACGAAGATGCCGCTCGCGTCGTCCGGAAACGCGAACAGGCGGCGCATCCACGCAATGATCTGGCGCTCGACCTCGATCGGCATGTGGTCGCGTCCGCCAAGATTGGCATTGAGGCCGGCTGCGAGCATCTCCGCGAGCATGCCGACCGCTGTGCCGCCGCCATGGACCCAGCCCATGAAGCCCGGATGGACGTTGCCGGTCGCATAGGGCTCGACATGCTCGACAAACTCGCGATAGACATCGGCGAGGCGGCTCGCCTGGCGCGGCACGTCGGCCTTGAACGCCGCGCGGACCTCGTCGGGGATCGGCTGCCAGACTGGACGCGCCCGGATGTTGGCGATGCCGTCGATCGCCTCGTCCAGCATGCGATGGGCCAGCGCGCGAAACTCGCTCCAGTCCTGCGGATCGAGCGAGGTGTGGGTGACCGAGCCGGGCGTGTTGCGGATGATCTCATTCATGCTGCGCTCTCCTTGCCCGCGCGCGCATGCCGCGACAGCATCGCCGTGAACGCCGCAAATATCTTGCGCATCTGCGGCGGCTTGTACGGAAACACGACCGGGGAATCCATGTTGTGCACGACAGCGGTGTTGTCGGCTTCGAAGACCAGGAGCTCACGGTCCTGGTTCTCGGCGCAATCGACGATGAAATAGTCGAGCCCGACGCGTCTGCTCATCTCCTCGAGCGCGCTCCTGTGGCGCACCGCGAAGGTGTGGTCGAAGCCGAGCATGAAGACGGCCTCCTCGGCCCGCTTCTCCTCGCTGAATGCCATGTAGGCGTTGAGATACCAGATGTCCCAGCGATCGGCGATCGCCATGTGGCAAGCGTAAGGCTTGCCGTCGACCATGGCGAGGCGATATTTGCGATAGAGCCCGTCGGGACTGACATAGTCGACGAAGCGTGCGACGAAGAAGTCCTCATCCTTCCGTTCGGCAAGATAGGCCGAGAGCGCTGCCGCATCAGCGACCTTCGCGAGCCCGACGCCGGCATGCGAGCCGCGCGGTCGCGCGATCATCGGAAAGTGCAATTCTTCCGCGATGGAATCGCAGGCGATCCGCCCCAGCGCGAGCTCCGACAATTGCGCGCGCGTGGCGTGGACGGTCGCCGGAATGTCAAGGCCGGGCACACCCGTCAGCAGCCGGTACAGCTTGTCGCGATCGAGGTTGCCGATGAGATCGGGGCGATTGAGCAGCGGCCGCGGCCAGTGTGGCGCGGCCTTCTCGATCAGCGCGAGCGCGTCCCGGCATTCCTCGGAGTCGGACGCAACCACGATGGAGACGTCGTGCTCGGGCAAGTTCTCCGGCAGACCGACGCCCTTGACCACGTAGAGGGTCAACAGCTCGATGTCGGACCCTTCGAGTAGGAAGTCGATCGGCGTGTTGCCGCCCATGTCGATGTCGGCTGCAAGCGCGAGTACGCGCAAGCCCGGCTTCGGGGCAGCGCTGGGCGTACGAAATAACTGATGGAAGGTCAGCACCTCCGACTGGATCGCAAGCCCCGCCTCCTTGTCGCCAAGGAGCTGGACGATCAGCGACAGATCCAGGCCTTCGCCCGCCTGTGCCGTCCCCTCTCTGATCCGGGCCACGAGCTGGTCGCGCAACGGCTGCAAATCGACGCCTTCGAAAGCCTGGCGCGTCAGCTGCGCAAAGCCGATGCGGTCGGCGTACGCGCCGGCGCTCATCCCGAAAGGCTCACGCCGCATCGGCCGCCGCCGCTGCGGGCGCCGGCGCGAATTGCGAGGCGATATCGCCGTGGAACACCGACGGTCCGACGTGATCGAGCGAACTCTGGATGTCGGCCCAGATCTCGCCGCCGATGTCGGTCCAGCGCTTGCAGAAGGCGAAGTCCTCGGAAAGATACGTTCCGGTCGCTGGATCGATCATGCATTCGAACAGCGCGAACCGGTTGCGGCTCGCCGCCAGCGTATCCTGCGAATGCTCGCGGAAGAATTGCAAGTTGGCGTAGTCGGGGTGGCGGCACATCGCTTCCAGCACGTGGCGCCGGATCATCAGGAAGCCGGTGCCGGCATAGCGCACGCGGGTGAAGCCGTTGACGACCACGATGCGCTCGGGATCCTCGATCTCCAGCACGTAATCGAGCGCGGCCGCCGGCACGTCAGCGCGGCCGGCCTCAATCGCACGCTTCGCCTTGTCCCAGTTGACCCGCTTGATCGGATAGCAGCCGGCGACGACGTCGGCGCCGCATTCGATCAGCCGGAACACCTGCTCCGGCTTGAAGCCGATGTCGGCATCGATGAACAGGAAATGCGTCACCTTGGGATCGTCCAGGAACAGTGCGACCAGATTGGCCCGCGCGCGCGTGATCAGCGCGTCGCCGTCGCGCAAGTGCACCTTGAGCTCGAGATTGGACATGCCGTGCACGGCGCGCTGGAGCGCGAAGATCGAGCTCGCATAGATGCTCGACACCTGCCCGCCGAAGCATGGTGTCGCCACCACCAGTTGTATCTTGTCCGGCATCCCCAGCTCCGCCCCGCTCCAGTCCTCACCAAGAGGTAAAGAGGCATGGTTAACGGCGCCTTAACGCGTCCTTACAGGAACTTGACGAGCGAGAGCTGCGCCAGGCTCGAGGTCACCTGGTAGGACGCCTGGAGCGCATTCTGCAGCGCCAGGATCTCGCTCGCGACCTGGTCCGGCGAGGCCGATTCCGCTTGGTCGATGATGGTCTGGAGCTGCGCCTTGGCCTGGGTCTGGCGCGTGGACGCATCCTTCATCGTGTTCTGGGCCATCGCGATGTCGGTCTGGATGTCCTCGATGCGCTGCTGCCCGGGCTGCTGGGTCAGCGCCTGCGTCACCCGCAGGCTCAGCGCGGAAACCTGCCCGCCCGAATATTGGCCGGTCGGCGAGGTCGAGAAGGTCCCGAACACCGCGATCGCCTGCAATTGCCGGCGGATCGCATCCTCATTCGCCTGGGCGCCATATTGCACCGTCACGGCATCGTCGACCCGCGCCATCGCGGTCGAGCGCGGCGAACCCGGCCCGTCATTGCCCAAGTACCATTTCACTGTATTGGCCGAGCCGTTCACCAGCGTGGTTGCCGAACTCGCCGGCGACGAGCCGACGCGCAGTGGCGGTTGCGTGGCGGTCACGGGCGTCGAACTGAAACCGAGCGAACTCAGCGCGCCCGTATTCGAGCTCGTGATGCTGAGGCTCGCCGCATCGTCCGTGTTGATCGTGATCGAGCCGCCATGGACGGTCGAGGGCTTCGACGTCCCCGTGATCTGGTCAATCCTGCTCAAGAGGGTCTGGATGCTATCGGTGACGTTGAGCTGGTTGCCGGACGCGCCGGAAGCGACGAAGGTCAGCGTGGTGCCGTTGATGGTGATGGTGTCGCCGGCGACGAAGCCCGGCGAGATCGAGTCCGAGGGGCTCGCGCCGGACAGTGCCGTCGCGCCGGAGACAGGGGCCGGCGGCGTCGCCTGGTTGTTGACGGGCGCGCCGATTGCAGAGCTCGCGCTGTTGAAGAAGTTGTCGCCGGCGACGACCGCGGATGCCGCCACCAGCGAGGTGTTGGCGAGCTTGGTGATCGCGGTGTTCAGCGCCGTGTTGAGGTTCGCGGCCGTGTTGTTCGGGTTGACGGGGACGCTCGCATCGATCGCGAAGCTGCCGAGCGGGGTCGGCGTCGCCGTCGAGGCGGTCAGGTCGATCTGCTCGATCGTGCCGTCCGGCAGCGTGAACTGGACGCTCAGCTTGTCGCCGTTGTTCGGGTTGACGCCGTTGAGATCGACCGAGAACGACACCGGCGAGCCGCTCGGGCCGGTGACGGTCGCACCGGTCAACGTCGAGGAGACCGACTTGATCTTGAGCCCGAACGGTGACCCGGCGGCGTCTTCCGCGACTTGCACCGAGCTCAGCGTCGGCTGCGTCTGCACCAGACGGCCCATGCCGTTGGCGCCGAGGTCGGCGGCTTGGCGCTCCGCCATGACGGTCTTGAACCCCGCCTGCGTCGTGGTGCCGTTGATGATGTCGCCGGCATCGGCGACCGATTGGGTGTTGACGGCCGTTCCGGAGAACAGATAGCGGCTGCCGGTCTGCGTGTTGAGAACGCCGACCATCGAGCCGAACTGGGCGGCCGCGGTGTTCTGCGCGACCGTCTGGCCGTTGACGTTGAGATCCTGCGCGGTAGAGGCCGAGCCCGTCTGCACCGTGCTGCGGATCTTCGTCAGCGACTGCAGGGCGGTATTGGCGAGGTTGATGCTGACATTGACGTTGGTGATCGTGTCGGTATAGGCGGCGATGTTGGAGAGCTGCGCGCGCCCGGCGATCGCAAAACCCTCGTTGGTGCCCATGCCGGAATAGTTCTGCGACAGCTTGCCGGTCGAAAGCTGCGTCGACAGATCGGTGAGCTGCTGATTGATGTTGCGGATCTGCGAGCCCAGAACCGACGACGAGTAGTTGATGCTGCTGATCGACATGTTTCAGAGCCCTGTTACTTGTTACCCTTGAGCCTGGAGCAACGTGTTCATCATGCTCTGCACCACCGACATGACGTGGGCGTTGGCGGCATAGGCATTCTGAAGCTGGATCAGGTTCGACATCTCCGAGTCCAGGTTGACGCTGGAGGTCGAGTTGAACTTGGCCTGGAGCGTCGAGACCACGACGCTCTGGCCCTGCTGGAGCTGGGTCGCCTGGGTCGCGGCATTGGCCTGCACGCTCAGGAACTGCTGGAGGTAGTTCGAAACGCTGCCGGTGAAGGGCTGGCTCGCCGAGCCGAGCCCGCTCTGCGGCGAATAGGAGAACACGGCATTGGTGAGCTGGGAATAGAGATAGTCCGAACGCGTGGTGTCGCCCGCGGACGTCACCGGCGAGGTGTTGTAGACCGACAGCCGGGTCGGATCGGAAACCAGCTGCGTGTTCACGGCGATGCGTCCGGCAAGGCCGGTCATCTGCGAACCCGACGCGGTGATCGCGCCGGTGTAGAGCGCCTGGCCGCCGTCGGTGAACAGCGGCAGTTGCGGGTTGCCCGAGGTCAGCGTCGAGATCGTCTTGGTGGTCGAGGCCGAATTGACCTTGGCAAGGCCGGTGTTGTCGTCGGCTACCCGCAGCGTCGTGGCCGTCGCCGGCGACGGGGCGGCGGCGAACGACAGATGCGTGCCTGATAGCGCGGTGTTGAGCGCAGAGGCGATCGCGCCCATGCCGCCGGCGAAGTTGATGCCGATCCGCATCGGGTTGGCATTCGTCGCGTTCTGCAACGGCAACGCGGCCGGATCGGTCACGTTGACCAGCGTGATCTGGCGCTGCGTGTTGGTGGTCGTGTCCGTGTAGGTGATGTTGACGGTGTTGCCCGGCGCCGCACCGGCGAGGTCGAGATCGAATCCGGCCGGCGGACCGGAGACCGTGCTGCCGGCCGTGGTCTTGTCGGACAGCGCGCTCGACATCGTGGCGGCGAGCTGGTCGATCTGGTTCTGCGCCTGCACCAACGTCTGGTCGCGCAGCTTCAGGTCAGCCGCGATCTGGCCGGAAGACACCACGTTGTTGGCGACGACGTCGACCTGCGAGCCGTTCGGCAGCTTGATGTTGAACGCGCCGACGCCGGACTTGGCCGGATCGATGTTGTAGAGCGAGGTCGCCGACAGCGCGCCCGCGGACGCAAAGGAGAATTCCGAGGCGAGCCCGGCGCCGACGAGCTGAATCCCGGTCGTGGTGTAGATGTTGGCCTGGTTCGAGCCGTCCGTCGTGACGCGGACGTCGACATATTTCGACAGCGTGTTGATGGCCTGGTCGCGCTGATCCATCAGCGTCGCGGCGGAGGGATCGTTGGCCGACAGGCCCTGGAGCCTGGTGTTGATCTCGGCGATCTGCTGCATTGCCGCGTTGGCGGCTTGCGCCGAAGTGCCCAGATCCTGCTCGACGTTGGAGCGCAGCGACTGGATGCCTTTGGTCGTGACATTGAGCTGCTGTGCCAGCGCCTGGGCCGCGCCGAGGGCCACGGTCTGCGCCGACGACGCGCCCGAGCTTGTCGACAGCGCCTGCAGCGCCGTGGTGAAATTGTTCAGCGCAGTTTCGAGCGTGCCGGAATTGCCGGGCGTGCCATAGACATTCTGAAGCTGCTTCAGGATGTTGGCCATCTGGTCGGCGTAGCCGCTGCCACCGGTCTCGGTCCGTAGCTGGTTCAGCACGTAGCTGTCGAGCTCGCGGCTGACACCGGTGGTCATCGCCGTCGAGCCGAAGTCGCCAGTGGTTACCTCGATCTGGTTCGGCGTCTGGACGACGTAACCCGGCGTCTGCGAATTTGCGACGTTCGAGGAGACGATCGAGAGCGCGGCCTGGTTGGCACGCAGACCGCTCATCGCACTGGCGAGGGCCGAACTCAAACCCATGTTACTAGCCGCCTTTGGTTACGTTACGCGCCGATCAGCGCAACACGTTCAAGAGGTCCTGCACCATCGAATTCGCGGTCGTGATCACCTTGGTGTTGGCCGAATAGGCCTGCTGGGTCACGATCAGCTTGGTGAATTCGTCGGCGATGTCGGTGTTGGATCCCTCCAGCGACGAGCCGCTGATGGTGCCCGAAGCGCCATCGATGGCGTCTCCCGACTGTTCAGTCGCGGCATAAGCGCCGCCGTCGAGCGCCTTCAGATAGTTTGTGCCGTTGAAATGCGACAGCTGGACCTGAGCGAGGTTGAGGTTCTGGCCATTCGAGAAGGTTCCGACCACGATGCCATTGTTGTTGACGGCAACCGAGCGGAGCTGACCGGCGGAATAGCCGTTCTGGGTGATGGTGTTGATGGTCACCGCGCCGCTCGTGCTGGCATATTGCGTTAGCCCGCCCGAGGAGATGTTGAAGGCGACGGAGCCGAGCGACTGGCCGCTCACGCTGACATTGTTGATGGTGATGCCCGAGCCGCTCGGCGAGGTCAGCGAGCCGTCCGAGGCAAAAGTGAAGGCCTGGCCGGTATTGACCCAGCCGACCGTCGTGCCGGTCGCATTCGGGTCGGTCTGGTAGAACAGGTTCCAGGTATCGGAATGGCCCGCGCCCAGCGAAGCGCTGTCCGTCTTGGCCCAGCGCAATTGCAGATTCACCGGCGTGCCGGCGGCGTTGTAGGCGGTCACGGCACCGCCGCTGATCGATTCCTTGGTGAAGGTGGCGATGTCGTTGCCGATCACACCGCCGGTGCCGGCGGTGCCGCCGCCGTCGCGATTCTTGGTGATGGTCGAGGTGAAGCCGAGCGCGGCAAAGGCCGCGCTGTTCGAGCTCGACACTGTGAGATTAGAGACGGTGCCGGTATTCAGCGTGATCACGCCACCGCTGCTCACCGACGACCCCGACCCGCCGGAGAGTGCGTCGATCTTGCCGAGCAGGGTCGTGATGTTGTCGGTGATGTTGATCTGGTTCGGACCCGAGGCACCCGAGGCGACGAACGTCAGCGTCTGACCGTTGACGGTGATCGTGTCGGCGGGCGGGCCTGCGGAAAAACCCGACGAGAGCACTTGCGCGCCGCCGGCGGTCGCCGTGCCGCTCAGCACCGTTGAGCCCGAGATCGCGGGCGAGGACAGCACGTTTCCGCCGCGCGTCACGCTGCTGATGCCGAGCGCGGTGGCTGCCGTACCGCTGCCCACCGCCACGTCGGTACCGGTACCGCTGGAGATCACGATGTTGCCGCTGGCGGAGAGCGACGCCGTGACACCGGCGCCGCCGGCGGTCTGGATCGCGTTCAGGATGTCCGCCACCGTAGCCGTCGTGCCCGCACCGAGACCGATCGTGGTGTTGCTGCCGACCGTCGAGACCGTCGTGCCGGCGTTGAAGGTGACCGTGTTGCCGTTAATGGTCAGCGTCTGGCCGCTCAGCGCGGTGAGAATGCTAGAGGCGAGATGCGTACCTACCGTGTTGTCGAGGGAGGTGGTGGTCGAAGCCACGGCGGACGAATTGTTCTGAAGCGCAACCGTACCCGTGCCCGTGGTCGACGAGTAGGGCGAGCGGACGTTGCCGGTCGCCGCCGCGCCGGAAACTTTTGCGTTGGCATAGGGTGCCGGCGGTGTGCCGACGGGCAACGGGTTGGCGGCGAAGTCGGATGGGTTCAGTCCACCAGCCGCCAGCAGCGTGCCCGTCGCCGCCGTCGTGCTCGCCACCGTGTTCGGCTGCGTCGGCAGGTTCGCGGCGTACTGGATCGAGGTGGTCGCCTGCGCCGGAATGAAATTGTTCTGGAATTGCAGGACGGTCGCCACGTTGCCCTGCGGATTGCCCGTCTTCGGGTCGACCGTGACGCCCATCAGGTAATAACCGGCGCCATTGACCAGATTGCCGTTGGCATTGAGCTGGAAGTCGCCACGCCTGGTGTAGTAGGTGACGCCGCTGAACACCGGTACGTTGTCGACGACGCCGGTCGCCTTCTGGATCGAGAAGAAACCGTCGCCGGTGATCGCCATGTTGGTGGCGACGGTGGACGACGAGATCGTTCCCTGCGTCGTGATGGTGGCCTTGGCGTTGGCCGTCACGCCGCCTGCGACCTGCTTGCTCGGCACGGACGAGTCGGGAATGAGATCGACGAAGCTGGTGCCGATGCCCTTGTAACCGGTGGTCGATGAGTTCGCGATGTTGCCGGAAATGTTCTGAAGCGCGAACGACTGCGCCTGCAGGCCACCCACCGAGGTGTTCATTGCATCGAAGATACCCATAACTTTGTCTCCAAATCCGATCCCGGCGGCCGGTCGAGCCTGGCCGCAGTCGGAGGAGACAGTCGCAAAGGCTATGCCAATGCGGGTATCTTCAGGAAATCAACGACTTAAATCAACATGCCCCGGTCGGACGACCGGGGCACAATTGCCGGGCCGGCAACAATTGCCGGATCAAACTTCACGTCGCCGACGCCGCCGCGGGATGGAAGACCAGCCCGAAACCATCGATGCAATAGCGCAGTCCGGTCGGCTTCGGACCGTCGTCGAAGACGTGGCCGAGATGGCCGCCGCAGCGCCGGCAATGCACTTCGGTGCGGATCATGCCGTAAGCACGGTCCTCGGTCTTGCCGACATTGCCCTCGATCGGCTGGTAGAAGCTCGGCCAACCGGTGCCGCTCTCGAACTTGGTGTCGGAGCTAAACAACGGCAGGTCGCAGCCGGCGCAGGCGAAGATGCCCTTGCGATGCTCCTTGAGCAGTGGGCTGGAGCCGGGCCGCTCGGTGCCGTGATTGCGCAGGATCTCATATTGCTGCGGCGTGAGCTGGGCACGCCATTCGGCCTCCGTCTTCACGATCTCGAACTTTTCCGCGGCCTTCTCGCCAGCCTCGGCCGGCGATGCCCTCAGCCAGCGGAAGGCCGAAAGGCCGAACAACCCGGCGGCAGTCGATAGCAGGATGCGGCGATCAAACATCTCATTCTCCGTGCGGGAGCGTTCACGCCCTGAGATACGGGCTTCTGACGGCCGACGTTACACTTCCGGGCAGAATTATTCTCGGGTCTATTGCGAGACGCTGTCCTCCTGCGGGGCTGGTTCCGACGCCTGGGCCGCAGCTCGTGGCGGCGGTGCCGGCCGTGGCCGGACCCCGGGCGGCAGACGGCGCGGACCGGTGCCAGCCGCCCGGTTGGCTTCGGCGAGGCGCGCCTCGCGTTTCCCGTCCTTGACCCGCGCCCGCTCGCGGTAGCGGGCGAGCGAGCCGGCGGCCGCGGAACTCGCCCTGCCCCAGAGCCCGACCAACTGGCCCGCGACCCGTCCGGTCATCCCTCCCGCCCAGACCAGCTCGAAGGGCGAAAACAGGCGCCAGCGTTCATCACCCCGCAGGATGCTGCGCGCGATCAACTGTCCGGCCATGGCCGAGGTGTTCATGCCCTGGCGGCCGAACCCGCTCGCCACCCACAGGCCTTTGCGCAGTTGGCCGATCTGCGGCATGCCGTGCACCGTCTGGCCGGTGGCGCCGCCGAACATATCGGTGATCTCGACATTGCCGAGCTGGGGAAAAATCGTGCGGATCCGCCGCCTGACCGCGCCGGCGAAACGCTGCGGACGCGCCGCCCAGGTGGTCACCGGGCTCTCCCACATCAGCCGGTCGCCGTCGACGATACGGAAATGGTCGATGCCGCCAGCATCCATCACCGATCCTTTGAAGGCGGTGATCTCGTGCACGCGCTCGCCAAGCGGCGCGGTGATGCCGGCATAGCGCCAGACCGGAAGCAACGTCTCCGACAGGCGCCGCAGGGGCGCGCCGAGATGGATGTTGCCGGCGAGCACGATATGAGTCGCGCGCAGCCGCGCCGAGGGCGTGACGATGCGCTTGCGGATGCCGGAATGATCGATGCTGACGACCGGGGTATCCTCGAAGATGCTGGCGCCTGCCCGCCGCGCCAATGCCGCAAGGCCGTGCACATATTCGCGGCCGTCGACCTGGAACGCGCGGGGATAATGGATGCCGTGGAAGTAGCGATCGGTCTTGAGCGCTGCGCGGACGCGATCGACCTGCCAGCCCTCGACCTCGGTGTCGAAATCCTCGTGCAGCATCTGCAGCCGGCTGATCAGCCGGTCGCCGTCATCGACATTGGACACTTCCAGCGCGCCCTCGCGGAGGCCGATCCCCGGCATGTTCTCTTCGGTGGCGTTGGCGCGGACGAACTCGGCGCCTTGCTTCGACAGCGTCCACAATTCGCGCGCGTCCTCGAGACCGACGCGCTCGATCAGATCCGCGAGCGACAGTGCAAAGCCCGGCATCACGGTGCCGAGCTGGTTGCCGGAGGCGTTCCAGCCGATATGGCGGCCCTCGAGCACCGCGACGCTGGCCCCGAGCCGGGCCGCCTCCAGCGCGATGGAGAGGCCGGCAAGCCCCGCCCCGATCACGCAGATGTCGGCATCGAGATCGAACGTCAGCCGCGTCCGCTCGCGAAAGCCGGCTTCTTCCTGGGACACGCTTGTGAAAGTCTCGCTCATGTCGTTTCTTAACGGACCCATCGGGCGCTTGTCACCTTGTCCTCAACCCGCGCCTGTTGATTATCCTGGATGCGTAACGATTCGAGAATGCCATGCGCCGTTTGATGCTGCTGCGTCACGCCAAGACCGAGACCGACGCGCCGAGCGGCCGTGACCAGGATCGCCGGCTCGACGACCGCGGCCACAAGGATGCTGCGCGGATGGGCGACTGGATCGCCGCCCATCCGCCCTTCCCCGAGACCGTGCTGGTGTCGCATGCCGTCCGGGCCCGGCAGACCTGGGACATCGCCTGGGAGGCAATGAAGGACCGCGTCGCTGCGCCGCAGGTCGAGGTCCTGCCGGAACTTTATGGCGCCGATCCCGCGCAGATCCTGGACGCCATTCGCACTGCAACCGCCCCGGCCGACCCTAAGCAATTGCTGCTGGTCGGCCACAATCCCGGCATGCACGAGGTCGCGCTCATGCTGATGGGCGGCGGCGATCCGGCCGGCGCGCGGGCACTCGGCCACAACCTGCCCACCGCGGGGCTTGCGATCTTCGACTTTGACGTCAAGGATTGGGGTGACGTGGCCTACCGCCGCGGCAAACTGGTGCTGTTGGTCAGCCCCAAGCTGCTTCGATCGGGATGATCGCGCGACGTACCGCTAAGACGTGCTGACCGAAAGATTGGAGGCGCAGATGTTCAAGTCCATCCTCGTGCCCATCGACCTCGCCGACACCGAACTCGCTAAGCCGGCGATCGCGACCGCGGCGACGTTGTCGCAAACCTGGGGCGGCGTTGTACGCCTGCTCAACGTGCTGCCGATGACGCCGGTGATGCTGGCCGAATACGTGCCGGCCGATTTCGACGAGCAGCAGCGCCAGACCTCGGAAGAAGCGCTCGCCATCGTCGCGCGGGAGTCCGGGATCGAACCCTCCCGCATCTCCAGCGTGGTGCGCCAGGGCGGCATCTACCACGAGATCCTGGAGGAAGCGGTGCACATGAAAGCCGACCTGATCGTGATGACCTCGCACCGGCCGGCGATGCGCACCTATTTCCTCGGCTCCAACGCCGGACACGTCGTGCGCTACGCCAAATGCTCGGTGCTGGTGGTCAGGCACTGAGTGTCGCAGCCAACTCCGTCATTGCGAGCGCAGCGAAGCAATCCAGAGTCTTTCCGCGGCGGCAGTCTGGATTGCTTCGCTGCGCTCGCAATGACGATGGCGAGGCACCGTCCGCCCATTGCTCGGCCTACAAGATCTCGCGTTGCCTGTCGGGCAAAACACGCCAGGGCTGGGTCAACCCGCGCCGTTCGATATATTCCGCTTTACCGAAATTCGGAAATGACGTATGCCTCTCCGCAACCCGGCCCAAGCAAGAGGGGCGTATCGCGATCGTCACGACACGCGGGCCGGGCGGCGGTGGACGCAGGTCACATCGGCACGAAGGACTTCGCAGGGCGGAGAGCCGTGAGCGGGGACCTCGCGCACTCGACCGGTGTGATCGGCGTACGGCGAAATCGTGTGGTCCTGGCGCCCGGGGTCTGTGCGCCAAGTCTTGCAGTGATGTGAGCGGCCCAACCGGACCGCGGCATCAGTTATCGGCAAGGCGACGGGGGCAATAGTGCATCGCTCCCCGGGGAGCACCGCGACATAAGCCGTTCCAACCATCCGCGCAGGGAAGGCCGGGATGTCTCCGGTTGCCCTGTTGTCCGCTATGCATGAAGCACACGCAATCTGCTCTTGGCATGGCGGCCCATGGGAGCCAACCGGCTCCCGGTCTTCCCTGCGCCCTCTTCAATTATGAGGGCAAGGCACCGAAGCAGAGCTCGGGCGAACAAGCCGCGAGGATGCGAAGGTGTGTCTACGATTGAAATGCGAATTGAAAGCGCGATGCCATCACCCCACACTCCGTCATTGCGAGCGCAGCGAAGCAATCCAAAAATGTATCCGCGGATAGATTCTGGATTGCTTCGCGGAGCCTGTCATCGGGCCGCGCTTCGCGCGGACCCGTTGGCTCGCACCGACGATGTTGATGCAGGCGCGCGACAAAACTCCCCGCTCGTGCCCTGGACGCAGCGCAGCGCTTCTTCATCGGTGCGCTCAAGAGCCGGGGCCCATCCATCCGCTAGTGCGGTGGCCTGCTGGGTCCCGACTCTGCGCCGCAGCGTAAACGCTGCAGCGTGTCTGAGACACGCGGAGGGCGAACGCCGTCACCCCACCTCCGCCATCGTCTCACAAATACCGCGTCAGCTCGGCCTTGAACTGCCCGTAGACGGCGTCCTCGATCTGGCTGCGCGTGATGCCGATGTCGCGCAGGGCGCGGTCGTCGAGCTGGTTCAGCGTCTTGACGGCGGAGCGGCGCTCGAGGCGGTCGAACAGCGCATAAGTGGCGGCGACGAGCGTGCTGAAAAATCCGCTCGATGAGGAGGGGCGTAAACTCCGCCCGGCAGTTTGCGAGATCGTGGTCATTGTTCTTCTCCGGCGTGCTGTCCCGCGCGGCGAAGCCGATGCCGTTGGCGCAGACGCTTCGAGCGCTTGCACCTCATTTGCCGTGGGATTGCTCTCGCTCTCCTCGGCTCAATCGCGGAACTTGATGGAACCTAAATGCTTCAGTACACTGCTCGGAGCAAGTAAAACATTGCTCTCGGTGCAATAATGTCCAAGTTCGAGTACGTGAAGCTCGCCGATGCCATTGCGGCCGATATCACTAACGGCAGGTTAAGGCCCGGCGACCGGCTGCCGCCGCAGCGCAATTTTGCCTATGACCGCGGCATCGCGGTCTCGACCGCGAGCCGGGTTTACACCGAATTGCTCCGTCGCGGGCTCGTGGTCGGCGAGGTCGGCCGCGGCACCTTCATCTCCGGCGATGTCAGGCGCGAAGTCGAGACGATCAGGGAGCCTGTCGACGCGCGCATCAATTTCGAGGTCAATTATCCGCTGCTGCCCCAGCAATGGGCGATGATCGCCAAGAGCCTTGCGGGGCTCGAGCGCGTCGACGCGCTCGAATCCGCGCTGCGCGTCTCGACCAGCACCGGCACCAAGAGCGCGCGCGTGGCGGCCGCCGCCTATCTCGCACGCAAGGATTTCGCGCCGCAGGCCGAGCAGATTTTCTTTACCGCCAACGGCAAGCAGTCACTCGCGGCCGCGCTCGCAGCGCTCGTCCCCACCGGGGGCCGCTGCGGTGTCGAGGCCCTGACCTATCCCTACGTCAAGAGCATCGCCGCGCGGCTCGGCGTGACGCTGGTCCCGATCCCGATGGACGAGCACGGCGCGCGGCCCGACGCCATCCAGAAAGCGCATCGCGAAGCCCACCTGTCGGCGCTGTATCTCCAGCCCATCATCCAGAATCCGCTCGGCGTCACCATGAACGCAACGCGGCGCGCCGACATCATGCGCATCGCCGAGAAGCTCGATCTCACCATCATCGAGGACGCCGTCTACGGCTTCCTCGCCGACGACGCGCCGCTCGCGGCGCTCGGGCCCGACCGCTGTATCGTGCTCGACAGCCTGTCCAAGAAGGTCGCGCCCGGCCTTGCGCTCGGCATCCTGGTCGCGCCGCCGCATCTGCGCGAGAGCGTGATGAGCGCGATCCGCACCGGCGGCTGGATCGCCTCCGGCCACGCGCTGGCGTCGGGCCAGCGGCTGATGGCCGACGGCACCGTCGCCGAGCTGACAAGGCTGAAGCGCATCGACGCCGCGCGCCGCCAGCAGACCGCAGCGAGGCTCTTGGCCGGCTACCAGCTCGCGGCCGATCCGCGCGCCTATCATCTCTGGCTGACGCTGCCACCGCATTGGCGTTCGCAGACCTTCGTCGCCGCGGCAGCCCGGCGCGGCATCGCGCTGACGCCGTCCTCGACGTTCGCAATTGCTCATGGTCATGCACCGAATGCGGTGCGGCTCGCGCTCGCTCCGCCGTCGCCCGAGCAGCTCGATTCCGGCCTGCGCACGATCGTCTCGCTGCTCGGCAACAAGGAAGAGGATTTCGACTCGACGGAGTAGCGATCGTCTATGGCAGCAAGGACCGGGGCAATTGATCGAAGCTGTAGCTCCGCGGCTGGTTGCGCCGGACGAAGCCGCCGACCTGCCAGGCGAACAGCGCGGCAAAGCCGAGGATGAACAGCGCGCCGGCGAACTCGCCGATCATCAGCGCGCGAATCAACAGCACCGCCGTCGCCGCCGTCAGCACCGCAAGGAAGACCAGCACCGCCGCATAGGCCATGCGGCCGAGGCCCGCGCTCAGCGTCGCCCGGCTGCCAGCCTTGGCCATGCGTGCATGCAGCGCGACGATGAACTGGCGAAAACCGCTGTCCTGCGGCGCCATCAGCGCGGCCGTTTGCCAGCTCGTCGACAGGATCGCGATGCGCCCACCATCGGCGTGGCTGACATCGGCGCGAAAGCGGTGCTGCTGCATCGAAACTGGGCGGAACGACAGCCGGATCGCGCTGATCTCGTCATAGCGCCACAGCGCGGAGCGCCCGGCGATGTGCCAGGACAGGCCCTCGTCCGTCAGCTCGAAGCGGTGCGCCGAACCGATCAGCGAGGCCTTGTAGGCATAGCTCGTGACTGCGTCAGCATCCGAAACCTGCATCTCGACATCGATCCCGTCCGCGCGATCCCGTCAGCGATCCGCTTGCGCGAACACCCTCGCCCATCCTACAAGCGGGGCATGGCTGAGACGACCTTTTTTCCGCGCCGCCTGATTCTCGGCGCCGCCGTGATCTCCGGCGTGCTGCTCGCGCTCGCGGTGCACATGCTGGGCGCGCGCTACGGGCTCGACCTCGGCGGTCTCTGGCGCGCCGACACGCATGAGTTCATCCCGGCCGGCGCGGCGATCGCCTGGTGGCTGATCGCCACCGTCGGCTTTTCCGGCGGCTATTTCACGGCATCATTGATGCAGAGCGCCGTCTCCGGCCAGATCCCGCAACGGATGCGCCAATTCCTGATCGCAGTCGGCGTGCTACTGCTCGCGGGCGCGGGCCAGGCGGCCTCGGCACCGAGCCCGATCCCAACGGTCTCGGGCGTCCTGGCCGGGCTCGCTGCGCTGTGCCTCGGCGCTGTGATGGCATTTTGCGGCGCGCATTTTGCGGTGCGCCGCGGCTAGGCCATCACGCCGACGCGAGTAGCCGCGGCCGGTCCAGCATGATCGCGATATCGGAAGCAGGCCGCGGCTTGCTGAACAAATAGCCTTGCGCCTGGGTACAGCCTTCACGCCGGAGCAGCTCGAGCTGCGCGTCGTTCTCGACGCCTTCCGCCGTGGTGACGATACCGAGGCTGCGGCCGAGGCCGGTCACAGCGCGGATGATCGCCATGGAATCCTCGCGCGTCGCCAGCTCCGATACGAACGAGCGATCGATCTTGATCTTGTCGAACGGGAAGCTGCGCAAATAGCTCAGCGACGAATAACCGGTGCCGAAATCGTCGAGCGAGATCCGCACGCCCATCGCGCGCAGCTCGTGCAGGGTCGTCAGCGTCGCCTCGCTGTTCTGGAGCAGCACCGATTCGGTGATCTCGAGCTCGAGGCGGCGCGCATCAAGTCCCGAGATGGCCAGCGCCTCGGTCACCGATGCGATCAGGTTCGGGCTCTTGAACTGCACCGGCGACAGGTTGACGGCGACGTCGACATCGTCGGGCCAGGTCGCCGCGTCGGTGCAGGCGGAGCGCAGCACGAACTCGCCGAGCTGAACGATGAGCCCGGTCTCCTCGGCCAGCGGTATGAAGCTGATCGGTGCGATCAGCCCGCGCTGCGGGTGGTTCCAGCGCAGCAGCGCCTCGAAGGCGACGACGCGGCCGCTCGCGACGTCACGGATCGGCTGATAATACGCTACGAACTCGTCACGTTGCAGCGCCGCGCGCAGATCCATTTCCAGGAGGCGCCGCGCCTGCGCGCGCGCATCCATGCCGGTCTCGAAGAAGCGATAGGTGCCGCGGCCGTCCGCCTTGGCGCGGTAGAGCGCGAGGTCTGCGTTCTTCAGGAGCTCGTCCGGATGGCTGCCATCCTGCGGCGACAGCGAGATGCCGATCGAGACGCCGATCACGATCTGATGGTCGTCGATCTCGTAAGGCGCCGAGATCACCTCGACCAGGCGCCCGGCAAGCGATCTCGCAGCGGTTTCCTCGGAACGTCCGATCTGGACCACCGCAAACTCGTCGCCGCCGAGCCGCGCCACGGTGTCGTGCTCGCCGACGGTGGACTTCAGCCTGCGGCCGACTTCCTTTAGCAGCGCATCGCCGATGGGGTGGCCGAGCGAGTCGTTGATGTCCTTGAAGTGATCGAGATCAAGACAAAGCACCGCGAGCTGGTCGCCCGACGTGGTCCGGCGCAGCCCATGCTCGAGTTGTTCGTGGAACAGCACGCGGTTCGGCAGGCTGGTCAGCGCATCATGGCGCGCCATGTGCGAGATCTTGGCCTGCGCCTCCAGCCATTCGGTGATGTCCTCGAAAGTGGCGACCCAGCCGCCGCCCTGCATCGGCTGGTTGACCACCCGGATGGAGCGGCCGAACCGGTTGACGACGTCGGTCGTGGTGCGTCCCTCCCGCGCGTCGGCGACGAGGCGGGCGAAGAATTGATCCGCGTCGCCCTGCCACTGGCCGTTCGCCTGCTCTTCCCTAAGCACGTCGACCAAAAGGCGGCCGGTGAGCAGGATGTCGGTGCGACGGAGCATCGCGGCATAGCGCTCGTTGAACAGGATGATCTTGCCGTTCGCGTCAAACATGCACAGTCCTTGCGACATGTTCTCGAGGGCGCTGTCCAGCACGATCTGCTGGCGCCCCAGTTCGCCCTTGGCGCGGCGGTCGAGCAGCGCGGCCACGAGCGCAATCGCGATGATCGCGACCGCAGCGCTGGCGGTGAGGAAGGACAGCGAGGCCGGCGGGATGGAGAGCCCGCTGATCGCGCGGGTCGGGTCCGGCGTCAGCAGCACCGCTCCCATCGCGGTGAAATGATGCGCGACGATGGCAAGCGTCAGCAGCGCAGTCGCGCTCAGCGTATGGGAGAGGTCGTCGCGCCGCGCGGCGATGAACAATGCGAAGGCCGCAAAGACGATTCCGAACAGCACCGAGGCGGCAACCGTGCTTCCGATCCAGGCCACCCGCGCCGGAATCTCCAGCGCCGCCATGCCGGTGTAGTGCATCGCCGCAACACCAGAGCCGACAATCGCGCCGCCGAGGGCGATCCACACCTGGCGCGAGGACGATACCGCGATGCTCAGCCCCACGAAGGTCACGGAGATCGCAAGGATCAAGGAGAGGAGCGTTACCGGGATGTTGTAGGCGCCGGCACCGCCCGGCCCGTAGGCGAGCATCGCGATGAAATGCGTCGCCCAGATGCCGCATCCGCTGACGGCGGCATCCAGAGCGATCCAGACCAGACGCCCGGGCCCCTGCGTCGCGCGTGCGCGTTGAAACAGGCTGATTGCCGCCGCGCTGGCGAGCAGACACACCGCAGCGCCAAGCGCGACCAGTCGCCAATCGTGCTCGTCGGTGAGACAGAAGAGAACTTGATACATCGCCGGCCCCTATCGACCGGCACTTGAGCCGACAGAGATGGACGATTGGTAACTGGCTACAAACCTGCTCCGGGAATGGTGAATGGGAGATGTGTGCGTTCGCTCAATTGTTCATCCTCGCGCCGGCGCACCGACGCCGATGACGGCGGCGGCAATCAGCAAGACCGCCGCCGAGATGACCAGCGACAGATGCAGCCCTGTCATGAACGCACGGTCAGACGCCACCAGCGAACCGAACAGAGCAACGCCGAGCACACTGCCGGTCTGCCGCGTCGCGTTCAGGACGCCGGCCGCGATGCCGGAACGCGCCTTCTCGACGCTGCCGAGCAGCGTTGACGTCAGCGGCGGCACCAGTAGGCCGAGCCCTCCGCTGATCGCGATCGTCTGCGCGCAGATCGCCCAGTAGCTGGTCCCGGCTTCGATCCAGAGCAGGCCGAGACAGCCGATTGCCGAGATGCAGGCGCCGAGGATGATGGTCGGGCACGAGCCGATGCGCTCGGCCAGGCGCGGCGCCAGCAGATTGACCGGCAGAACCGCCGCCATCATCGGCACGAAGGCAAGCCCGGTCCACCATGCCGACAGCCCGTTGATCCTCTGGAAATACAGGCTGAGCACGAAGATCAGGCCGTAGATCGCGATGTTCACCAGCAGTCCCACGAGCGAGGTCAGCGTGAACAGCCGCTGGCCGAACAATGACAGCGGCAGCATCGGCTGCGCCGCCCGGCTCTCACGCCAGACAAAGAGCACGGCGAGAATGGCGGCGCCGACAAAGGCTGCGATCACGGCCGGATGGTCCCAGCCGAGCGCCCCGCCTTCGATGATTGCTCCGGCAAGCGCGCCCAGCGCACCGATCGCAGCCAGCTGGCCAGGCAGATCGATCTCGCGCGAGCGCGCGCGCGTGGTCTCGCTGGCATAGCGCCAGCTCAGCCACAGGCCCGCGAGCCCGATCGGCAGATTGACCAGGAAGATCGCGCGCCAGCTGACCAGCGTGATCAACGCGCCGCCGACAAAGGGGCCGGCGGTGAGTGCAAGGCTTGCTCCGGCGGCCCAGACCGCGACGGCGCGGCCGCGCTCGCGGTCGTCCGCATAGGCATGATTGAGCAGGGCAAGAGAATTCGGCACCAGGATCGCCGCCGCCAGGCCCTGAACTAGCCGTGCTGCGATCAGCACGACCGCATTGGGCGACAGCGCACAGGCGAGCGAGGCCGCGGTGAAGATGGCGAACCCCGCCATGAAGACGCGCTTGGCGCCGATCCGGTCACCCAGCGCACCGGCCGTGAGGATGAAGGCTGCAAACGCGATGGTGTAGGCGCTGACCACCCATTGCAGCTCGGCGACCCCGCCGCCGAGCGCCCTGCCCATTGCATCGAGCGCGGTGTTGACGATGGTGACGTCGAGCTGCACCACGCCATAGCCGAGGCTCATGGCGGCAAGCGTGAGGGAGGTTGCAAGATGCGAGCGGGCCCGCGGCGCAGCACTCGCCTTGTCTAAGGTTCGGTGTTTGATGGTGCTTGCTCGCATGCTGCCACCTCGCTTGCAGCCCCATGCGAAATATACCCCTCCGGCGGGCCGTCATGTTTCGACAATGGTCGAATAATGGATGTGGCTGCGCCCGGCCGCCACCCATAAAGTGCATCGCCCGTCTTGTGCGCAGTGGCGCACTGGGATGCGCCGGAAATAAGACGCCGCGCGACCATCGCGCGGCGTCGTCGTCTTGGCTCCGTCTTGCCTCAGCTCGCCGCGCGCAGATTCACCTTGCTCTCGGCGAGCGTCGTCAGCTTCTTGTCGGTCGCCTTCTCCTCCTCAAGCGTCTTGGCAAGCACCGCCGCGCAATCATTGCGGCCGAGCTGCTTGGCCCAGGCGATCAGGCTGCCGTAGCGGGCGATCTCGTAATGCTCAGCGGCTTGGGCCGCATTGATCAGCGCCGCGTCGAGCACGGCCTTGTCGGCAACTTCGCCCGCCGTCTCGTCGGCTTCCTCGATGATGCCGTCGATCGCCGGGCAGTCGATCGCCTTCACGGCGACGCCGTGCATCTTCAACACTTCCTCGAGACGCGCCACGTGCTGCTTGGTTTCTTCAAGGTGCGTCAAAAAGCCCTGTTTCAGCTGCGGGTCGGTGGCCTTGCTGGCCATTTTCGGCAGCGCCTTGGTGAGCTGCTGCTCGGCGTAATAGATATCCTGGAGCTGGTGCACGAACAGGTCGTTCATGGTTTTGATGTCTTTTGTGAACAGTCCCATCGTTCCGGTCCTCTCGGTTCGGGAACACGACGGCATGGGCCTGCACGAAAGGCCGCCTGTTCCGCCATGTCCGGTTGCTGATGGGGCCTAACGAGCACGCGGCACCGACGTTCCAAGACACCCTTCGCTTGCGCTGGAACAATGCCGACGGCGCCAGGATTTGAAACCATCCTCCTTAAACACGAATGCGCTTTCCGAACCGCACGTCGCGACTCATATGCTTAACGCGCGTCGGATGTGAACCACATATGACAAAAGTGGCTGGTCCAACGCAGAACCTATTGTTGTCAAGGGCTGCACAAGCCGCTGTTTTTGCCTTAAATGAGCTGGATCATGCCAAGCGATCGACGCCTGCCCTTTGGCCGTCATCGTACCCGCACTGGCCAATGCCTGGCCGGATCGGTCTTGCCCCCCGCCGGGAGGATGAATGCACGGACTGCTGCCCGCGCTGAAACGCGGCTTCAATAGATGGATTGGCTGGCGACGGCTCGGCATTGCCGCGAGCGTCTTCATCATTGCCTTCGCAATCACCACGCTGGTGCGGACCCTCAAGGGCATCGATACCGGAGTTATCTTGACGGCGTTGACCGAGATTCCTCGCGGGAATATCGGTCTGGCGGCGATCTGCGTCTTCTTCGCGTTCTGCACGCTGACATTCTACGACTTTTTCGCACTGCGAACGATCGGCAAGAAGCACGTGCCTTATCGCATCGCGGCGCTCTCCAGCTTCACGTCCTATTCGATCGGCCACAACATCGGCGCTACCGTCTTCACCGGCGGAGCGATCCGCTTCCGGATATATTCGGATTATGGGCTGAACGCGATCGACGTCGCCAAAATCTGCTTCCTGTCCGGCCTGACCTTCTGGCTCGGTAACATCTTCGTGCTCTCGATCGGCATGGCCATCCATCCGGGTGCGGCGTCGTCGATGGATCAGCTGCCGTCGTCGATCAACCGGTTGATCGCGCTCGGCGGCCTCGCCTCGATCGGCGCTTATCTGGTCTGGCTCTGCATGGGTGAGAAACGGCGCGAGCTCGGCCAGAAGGGCTGGAAGGTGGTGCTGCCCTCGGCGCCCCTGACGCTGGTGCAGATCCTGATCGGCGTGATCGATCTCGGCTTCTGCGCCACGGCGATGTACCTGCTGATGCCGGCCAATCCACCGATCGACTTCATGTCGCTCGCCGTTGTGTTCATCCTGGCAACGCTGCTCGGCTTTGCCAGCCATGCGCCGGGCTCGATCGGCGTATTCGATGCCGCCATGCTGGTGGCGCTTCCCGAATTCGGCCGCGAGGAGCTTCTGGCGACGCTGCTGGTGTTCCGCATCCTCTATTTCGTGATCCCGTTCGGCCTCGCCATCTCCATCATGGGCACGCGCGAGCTCTGGATGAACGTGGTCGCGCCGTGGCAGGAGCGGCGGCGGCTGGCGGAGGCCTGCACCCAGGCCAACCTGCCCAAGCAGGTGGCCGCGATGGAGCGCGAGCGTGCGCTGCGGCAGGCCGGCAAGCGGTAGGCCACTCAGACATAGGTTGCGGGCGGGGCAGCTATCCCCTCTTATTTCCGCCTCAACTTTGCCGTTGAACACGCGGGCCATGATCCCTCCCTCCTTTCGCACCTTCTCCGCAGGCGCCCTCCTGCTTGCCGGGATTCTGACCGCTTTGCCGCTCGAGCGCGCTGCCGCTCAGGACGCCGGCGCCATGCAGATCAGCTGGGAGGTGCGCAACCGCTTCCGCCTGTTCCGCGAAGAGCGCGATTTCCTGCTCCATGTCGAGAATGCGCGCAACCGCAGCATCCTGGCCGCCGAGCAGTCGCTGGAGCTCCAGAGCGAGGGCCGCGGCTGGGCCCGCAACATGGTCAACCGGCTCTGCATCGACCTCCAGGGCCGGGTCAACCAGCCCTGCACCCGCGACAACGTCAAGGAGAACTACATCACCCCGATCGATCATCCCGTCACTGTGCGCCTCCTCGGCGCAGTGCCGGTCGGCGCCACCTGCGCCTGGTCGTTCGATGACGGCGACGGGCCGCAAGCGTCGACCTTCGATTGCGCCGAGCCGGTCAATTTGCGCGTCCGTTACGGCAAGCAGACGGTCGCGACCGTCGACGTCTCCTCCGGCTCCGATCCGACCCAGCGGGTCCAGGCTGAGATCCAGGTTCGCGACATTTTCGTTGCCGGCCTCGGGGACAGTATCGCCTCCGGCGAAGGCAATCCGGACCGGCCGCTGGCGCTGTCGGACGAAGGTTTCTGCTTCCGCTCCTATCTCGGCACCGCCGGCGCGCAGTACTATCGGCCGAGCCGCGCCGGCTTCAAAGGCGGCCGCGCCTGCGAGGCGCCGGACACGCTCGCCAACTGGCAACGCTACAGTGCGCTCTGGTTCAACGCGCCCTGTCACCGCTCGCTCTACAGCTATCAGGCCCGCACCGCGCTGGCGCTCGCGGTGCGCTACACCCACATCGCCGTGACCTTCCTGCCGCTCGCCTGCACCGGCGCCGGCATCGGCGACGGACTGCTCGGCTCGCAGCGCGCCCGCGAATGCCCGCCCGGCAAGACCGGCGTCTGCAACACCAGCGTGAACGCGCAGGTCGCCGAGCTGCGCGAAGCGCTCACCGCGGCGAAGAAACGCCAGCCCGACCGCACGCTCGATCTCGTGCTGCTCTCGGTGGGCGCCAACGACGTCTATTTTTCCGGCCTCGTCGCCGACGTCATCGTCGACACCGCGACCGAGCGCGCACTGTTCCGCCGCTCCGGCGTGATGGCGAGCGTCGACGATTCCCGCGATGCGCTGGCGCGCGAGCTGCCGCAGAATTTCGTCAAGCTGCGCGAGGCGCTGAAGCCGCTGGTCGGCGGCGACCTCTCACATGTGGTCTATGTCTCCTACGCCAACCCGGCGCTCGCCGACGGCGGCGTGCCCTGCCGCGGCGGCCGTGGCGGCTTCGACATCCATCCATCTTTCAATGCCGATCCGCAGCGCCTCGCCCGGGTCTCCACCTTCGTCGACACCGAATTCCTGCCGCAGCTGAAGGGGCTCGCCACCTGTACCCGCGGCGCGCTCTGCCGCGATACCGAAGCCGACCGCATGACCTTCGTCGATGCGCACCAGGCCGCGTTCGCCGATCACGGCTTCTGCGCCCATTCCGGCAACGATCCCGAATTCGACCGCACCTGCTTTGCCGAGAACGGCCAGAGCTTCAATCCCGACATCGTGACGGCGGCGAGTCAGCCGATGCTGTGCGGTCGCGGCGCCTCGGAATATCGCGCCTACCTGCCCCGTGCCCGCTGGATCCGCGACGCCAACGATAGCTATTTTGCTGCGATGACCTATCCGCAAGGATTGCCGGCCGCGAGCCAGCCGACCGACATCCACGACGCCACCTGGGGCGTGCTCTCCGCCGTCTATGGCGGCGCCGTGCATCCAAGCGCCGAAGGCCACGCCGCGATGGCCGATGCCGCACTGCCTGCCGCGAGCGCCGTGCTCGGGCTGGATGCAGTGCCGCCAAGCGTGACGCGCGGATTTCTGCCGCAGCTACTTCCGAGCGCGCGGCAGTAGGACGACGACGAGCTCTCTCCTCCCTGTCATTGCGGGCGCAGCGAAGCACTCCAGAGTCCCTCCTCGGCAAGATTCTGGATTGCTTCGCGGAGCCTGTCATCGGGCCGCGCTTCGCGCGGACCCGTTGGCTCGCAATGACGAGCTTGGCCCACACTCTCGGTGTCGTCGCCCGCGCGGGCAGGCGATCCAGTACTCCGAGGCGGTTGTGATTGAACCGAGAAGCCGCGGCGTACTGGATTTCCGCCTTCGCGGGGAATGACGGCGGGTTGGCTCGTGTAGTGCGCCGTAGCCAAACTGCGCTCGCGCATTCTCGTCACGTCGCATCGTTCCCCTTGTCTGCCGTTCCATCAATCCAAAAACGGCATCGATCGATACCCCCTTGAACTTGGACACTTTGCCGCGCGCGCCTCTAGGAGTCGCCTTGAGGAAATGTTCGAGTTCTAAGGAGGCGCGTGATGAGCGCAGTGGTGTCCGCAGCGGACGTGAGGCGGTCTCGCGTCAGGCTGTTCATCGTGACCATGTTGTTCCTGGTCACCACCGTCAATTACGCCGACCGCGCCACGCTGTCGATCGCAGGCCCCGCACTCTCCAAGGAGCTGCATCTCGATCCGGTCGCGATGGGCTACATCTTCTCGGCGTTCGGCTGGTCCTATGTGATCGCGCAGGTGCCGGGCGGCTGGTTGCTCGACCGCTACGGCTCGCGCCTCGTCTATGCCTTCAGCATCATCGTCTGGTCGATCTTCACGATGATGCAGGGCTGGGTCGGCTTTTTCAGCACCGGCACCGCGATCGTCGTGCTGTTCGCGTTACGCTTCCTGGTCGGCATCGCCGAAGCGCCCTCCTTCCCGCCAATGCGCGCATCGTCGCGGCCTGGTTTCCGGGCAACGAGCGCGGCACCGCGTCGGCGTTCTTCAATTCGGGGCAGTATTTCGCGACCGTGATCTTCGCGCCGCTGATGGGCTGGATCGCGCACGCCTACGGCTGGCGCTTCGTGTTCTTCGTGATGGGCGCGCTCGGCGTCGTCATGGGCCTCATCTGGATCAAGACCATCTACGGCCCGGAGGAGCATCCTTCGATCAGTGATGCCGAGTTCGACTACATCAAGGAGGGCGGCGCGCTGGTCGATCTCGACGCGTCCAAGGACGATCTGAAGCAGGAGCGCGCGCCTCAATCCGGCTCCGGGTGGGACCACATCCGCCAGTTGCTCTCCAACCGCATGATGCTCGGCGTCTATCTCGGCCAGTATTGCATCAACACGCTGACCTATTTCTTCCTGACCTGGTTTCCGGTCTACCTCGTCAAGGAGCGTGGGCTGTCGATCCTGCAAGCCGGCTTCGTCGCGACGCTCCCGGCGCTGTGCGGCTTCATCGGCGGCGTGCTTGGCGGCATCATCTCCGACGCCATCCTGCGCAAGACGGGCTCGCTGACCCTGGCGCGCAAGATCCCGATTGTCGGCGGCATGCTGCTATCGATGTCGATCATCGCCTGCAATTATGTCGACGGACAGGCGTTCGTGGTCGGCTTCATGGCGCTCGCCTTCTTCGGCAAGGGCATCGGCGCGCTCGGCTGGGCGGTCGTCTCCGACACCTCGCCGAAGGAAGCCAGCGGCGTCTCCGGCGGCCTGTTCAACACGTTCGGCAATCTCTCCTCGATCACCACCCCGATCGTGATCGGCTACATCCTGGCCGCAACCGGTTCGTTCAACGGCGCGCTGGTGTTCGTTGGTCTCAACGCGCTGGTGGCGGCGTTCGCCTATGTTGTGATCGTCGGCAAGATCGAGCGGGTGATGCTCAAACGTTCCTCCTGAGAGCTCCGAGCAATCGGAGCGGACCAGGCAACTCAACGGCGGCTTAATCAGCCGCCGTCTTTGTTTTGGGGGTGATCGATGCTAGAAGTGTCGGGGAAACGCCTTATCCATCTAAGGCATGTATCGATGTTCGACCTCAACCAGCTCCGCTGTTTCGTCACGGTGGCGGAGGAATTGCATTTCGGCCGCGCCGCCGCGCGGCTGAACATGACCCAGCCGCCTTTGTCGCGGCAGATCCAGGTGCTCGAGCACATCATCGATGCGCCGCTTCTGGAGCGTACCAGCCGCTCGGTGCGCCTGACGCCCGCGGGGCGAAGCTTCCTGCCGGAGGCGCGGCGCATCCTCAAGCTTGCGGAAAGCGCCTCGCAGGTCGCCCGCCGCATCGCGCTCGGCAAGACCGGCTCGCTGAAGATCGGCTTCACGGCCGCCGCGGCCTACGGCTTCCTGCCTGAGCTCGTCGCCGCCTGCCGCGCAAAGCTGCCCGAAGTGGATTTCTCGCTGAAGGAGATGGTGTCCGGCGACCAGTTCGAGGCGCTGACCTCGGGCCAGATCGACGCCGGCCTGCTGAGGCCGCCGATCGCGCGTCCAGAGCTCGCCAGCCGCCGCGTCGTCGCGGAGCCCCTGCTCGCCGCGATCCCGAAGAAGCATCCGCTGGCGAACGCCGACAGCGTCACCATCAAGGATTTCGACGACCAGCCCTTCGTGATGTATTCGCCTTACGAGAGCCGCTACTTTCACGACCTGCTGGTGGCGCTGTTCACGCGCGCCGACGTGCTGCCGCGCTATGTCCAGCATCTCAGCCAGATCCATTCGATCCTCGCCATGGTGCGCGCCGGCCTCGGCCTCGCCATCGTGCCGGCGGCGGCGGCGAGTCTGAAGATCTCCGACGTGCGGCTGCGGCCGCTGAAGCTGCGCACCCGCCTTCCGGTCGAGCTCTTCATGGTCTGGCGCCGTGAC
The DNA here is from genome assembly GCF_023074095.1 of Bradyrhizobium sp. 137. Lineage (NCBI taxonomy): Bacteria > Pseudomonadati > Pseudomonadota > Alphaproteobacteria > Hyphomicrobiales > Nitrobacteraceae > Bradyrhizobium > Bradyrhizobium sp. 137. The sequence continues at coordinate 161,665 of NZ_JADPKU010000127.1, read as the reverse complement.
GACGAGAATCCGTTGCTCTCGGCCCTCGTCAAAATCGCCGGTGAATTGTCCTCCGCGGAGGTGACAGAGGATTGATGCTCAATCTGCATCAGTCGATATAGGCTTTGGCTTGGACGCGCATCGAACGGTCTCCTAAACACCGGCCCATGGACGCGCAGGCTTGCGTCCTTCACAACACGCAAGAAGGGAGCCGCGCCCATGAGCAAGATGACCCCGCCGGAGATGGCCCAGAAGATCGGATCTGGCCTCCTGTCCTTCCCCGTCACGCCGTTCAGGGCTGACTACTCCTTCGACGAGGCGACCTACCGCGCCAACATGGACTGGCTGTGCGGCTATGACGTCGCCGGCCTGTTCGCCGCCGGCGGCACCGGTGAGTTCTTCTCGCTAACGCCGACCGAGGTTCCGCAAATCGTCAAGATCGCCGTCGAGGAGACCAAGGGCCGCGTGCCCGTGCTCGCCGGCACCGGCTACGGCACCGCGATCGCGCGCGAAATCGCCATTGGTGCCGAGAAGGCCGGCGCCGACGGCTTGCTGCTGCTGCCGCCCTATCTCACGCATGCCGAGCAAGAGGGTCTCGCCGCCCATGTCGAGGCAGTCTGCGCCGCCGTGAAGATCGGCGTCATCGTCTACAACCGCGACAACGCCATTCTCCAGCCCGACACGCTGGCTCGCCTTGCCGAGCGCTGCCCGAACCTCGTCGGCTACAAGGACGGCATTGGCGACATCGAGCTGATGACCCGCGTCTACACCAAGCTCGGCGACCGCCTGACCTATATCGGCGGCCTGCCGACCGCGGAGACCTTCGCGCTGCCCTATCTCGACATGGGCGTGACGACCTATTCCTCGGCCGTGTTCAACTTCGTGCCGGAATTCGCCACCAACTTCTACGCGGCCGTGCGCAAGCGCGACCACCAGACGATCCACGCCGGCCTGAAGAACTTCATCCTGCCGCTGATCGCGATCCGCAACCGCAAGAAGGGCTATGCAGTCTCGATCATCAAGGCCGGCATGAAGGTGATCGGCCGCGACTCCGGCCCGGTCCGTCCGCCGCTGACCGATCTCGCCGAGCAGGAGGTGGCGGAACTGACCGCGCTAGTAAAGAATCTGCCCGCCATCCGATCGACACAACAGGCAGCAGAATAACGAACGATAATAGAGAGGAGCGTGCGATGGTCCAGACGGAGATCTCTGGCGCACCGGTCGTCACGGCGATGCAGGTGATCCCGGTCGCGGGCCGCGACAGCATGCTCCTCAATTTAAGCGGCGCACATGCGCCGTTCTTCACCCGCAACATCGTCATCCTCACCGACAATTCCGGTCATACCGGCGTCGGTGAGGTGCCCGGCGGGCAGAAGATCTGGCAAACGCTCCAGGACGCCCGCGATCTCGTGATCGGCAAGACCGTCGGCGCCATGAACAACATCCTCGCCGACGTCCGCACCGCTTTCGCCGACCGCGACGCCGGCGGCCGCGGCAAGCAGACGTTCGACCTGCGCATCATGATCCACGCGGTCACGGCGATCGAATCCGCGCTGCTCGATTTGCTCGGCCAGCATCTGGGCCTGCCCGTCGCGGCGCTGCTCGGCGAGGGCCAGCAGCGCAAGAGCGTCGAGACGCTCGGCTACCTCTTCTTCGTCGGCGACCGGCGCAAATCCCGGCTGCCCTATATGGAAGGCGAGACCGGCAAGGCGGAATGGTTCAACCTCCGTCACCAGGAGGCGATGACGCCGGAGACCGTGGTGCGGCTCGCCGAGGCCACCCACGACCATTACGGCTTCGCCGATTTCAAGCTCAAAGGCGGCGTGCTCCGCGGCGAGCAGGAGATCGAGGCGGTCACCGCCATCGCAAAACGCTTCCCGAACGCGCGCGTCACGCTCGATCCCAACGGCGCCTGGTCGCTAGATCAGGCTGTCCGGCTTTGCAAGGACATGCACGGCATCCTCGCTTACGCCGAGGACCCCTGCGGCGCCGAGGCCGGCTTTTCCGGCCGCGAGATCATGGCCGAGTTCCGCCGCGCCACGGGCTTGCCGACCGCGACCAATATGATCGCGACCGATTGGCGGCAGCTTTCCCATGCGCTGCGTCTCGGCGCGGTGGACATTCCGCTGGCCGATCCCCATTTCTGGACCATGCAAGGCTCGGTGCGCGTCGCCCAGACCTGCCGCGACAATGGTCTGACATGGGGCTCGCACTCCAACAACCATTTCGACATTTCGCTCGCCATGTTCACCCATGTCGGCGCCGCCGCACCCGGCAAGGTCACCGCGATCGACACCCACTGGATCTGGCAGGACGGCCAGGCGCTCACCAAGGAGCCGCTCCAGATCAAGGGCGGCAAGATTGCCGTCCCCGAGAGACCTGGTCTGGGTATCGAAATCGACAGGGCCGCCATCGACGCCGCGCATGACCTCTACAAGCAGCATGGACTTGGCGCCCGGGATGACGCTATTGCCATGCAGGACCTGATCCCCGGCTGGACCTTCGACGACAAGCGTCCCTGCCTCGTTCGCTAAGAAACCCAGGCATGATCCCGGAAAAGTGGGTACCGGTTTTCCGAGAGGGATCATGCCGCTAAATGACTTGGAGGAATACATGACTGCGATCCTGAAGAACTTCATCGGCGGCGAATGGGTCGATGGCTCCGGCGTCACCAGGAATATCAACCCCTCCAACACCAATGACCTCGTCGGCGAATATGCCAAGGCCGACAAGGCGCAGACCGAAAAGGCGATCGCCGCCGCCAAGGCCGCCTTTCCCGCCTGGGCGCGTTCGACCCCGCAGGAGCGCTATGACGCGCTGAACAAGATCTCTCTGGAAATCCTGGCCCGCAAGGAAGAGCTCGGCCGCCTGCTCGCGCGCGAGGAAGGCAAGACGCTGCCGGAAGGCATCGGCGAAGTCGCCCGCGCCGGCCAGATTTTTGCGTTCTTCGCCGGCGAAGCGCTGCGCCTGATCGGCGAGAAGGGCGCCTCCGTGCGTCCCGGCCTCGACGTCGAGCTCACCCGCGAGCCGATGGGCGTCGTCGGCATGATCACGCCCTGGAATTTCCCGATAGCGATCCCCGCCTGGAAGATCGCGCCCGCGCTCTGCTACGGCAACACGGTGGTGTTCAAGCCGGCCGAGCTGGTGCCGGGCTCGGCGCACGCGCTGTCCGAGATCATCACCCGCTCCGGCATTCCCGCGGGCGTGTTCAACCTTGTCGTCGGCTCCGGCTCCGTGGTCGGCCAGACCCTGCTCGAACACCCGGACGTCGCCGCGATTTCCTTCACCGGTTCGGTTCAGACCGGCCGCAAGATCGCGCAGGCCTGCGTGCTGTCGAATCCAATGAAGAAGTTCCAGCTCGAGATGGGCGGCAAGAACCCGCTGGTCGTGCTCGACGATGCCGACCTCAAGACTGCCGTCGAGGTCGCCGTCAACGGCGCCTATTTCTCGACCGGCCAGCGCTGCACCGCTTCCTCCCGTCTGATCGTCACCGAAGGCATCCACGACCGCTTCGTCGCCGCGATGGCCGAGCGCCTGAAGGGCCTGTCGGTGGACGACGCGCTCAAGGCCGGCGTGCATATCGGCCCCGTCGTCGACCAGAGCCAACTCGATCAGGACCTGCGCTACATCAAGATCGGCCAGGACGAGGGCGCCAAGCTTGCGTGGGGCGGCGAGCTGCTCAAGCGCGAGACGCCCGGCCACTACCTCCAGCCGGCGCTGTTCACTGAAGCCAACAACAATATGCGCATCGCGCGCGAGGAAATCTTCGGACCCGTCGCCGCCGTGATCCGCGCCAAGAACTACGAAGAGGCGCTGGCGATCTCCAACGACACCGAGTTCGGCCTCGCTTCGGGCATCTGCACCACCAGCCTGAAATACGCCTCGCACTACAAGCGCAACAGCGAGTCCGGGATGGTGATGGTCAATCTGCCGACCGCCGGCGTCGACTATCACGTGCCGTTCGGCGGGCGGAAGGGCTCGAGCTACGGCGCCCGCGAGCAGGGCTCGTACGCGCGCGAGTTCTACACCACGGTGAAGACGGCTTATACCTTCCCTGGCTGATAGGCCGGGATTGCGTCGCAAGCGTAGGTGCCCACCTCTCCCTGCGGGGAGAGGTGAGCGAAAGCACGGCTTCTCCCGTTCTTTAGGAAAGCGTATGGACCAGTCAGTCGCAGCGAAAGAGCAACCCCGCTACATCAAGCTCAACGAGCGCGACAATGTTGCGATCGTCGTCAATGATTTTGGGCTTCCCGCCGGCTCCCGCTTTGCCTGCGGGCTGACGCTGCGCGCTTTCGTGCCGCAGGGGCACAAGACCGCGCTGGTCGACATCGCACTGGACGCACCGATCATCCGCTACGGCGAGGTGATCGGCTACGCCCTGTCGCCGATCCTGGCCGGCGAATGGGTGGATGAGGCCCGCATTCGCATGCCGGAAGCCCCTGCCCTCGACAAGCTCGAAATTTCGACCGCCGTGCCCGCGCCGTTGCCGCCGCTCGAAGGTTTCACCTTTGAGGGCTTTCGCAATCCCGACGGCTCGGTCGGCACCAAGAACATCCTCGGCATCTCCTCCTCCGTGCAATGCGTCAAGGGCACGATGGAATACGCGGTGAAACGCATCCGCGCCGAGCTGTTGCCGAAGTACCCGAACGTCGACGACGTCGTCCCCCTCACCCACGCCTATGGCTGTGGCGTCGCCATCACCGCGCCCGACGCGGTGGTGCCGATCCGCACGCTGCAGAACATCGCGCTCAATCCGAATTTCGGCGGCGAGATTCTGGTCGTCGGGCTTGGCTGCGAGAAGCTCGCGCCGGAGCGGCTGGTGCCGGAAGGCGTCAGCGATGCGATCGTGCGCATGCAGGACGAGGCCTTCGACGGCTTTGGCGCGATCGTCGATGCGATCATGACCCAGGCCGAGGCACGGCTGAAGGTGCTCAACACCCGCAAGCGCGAGACCTGCCCGGCCTCCGACCTCGTGATCGGCCTGCAATGCGGCGGCAGCGACGCGTTCTCCGGCGTCACCGCCAATCCCGCCGTCGGCTTCGCCGCGGACCTGTTGGTGCGTGCCGGTGCCACCGTGATGTTCTCGGAAGTCACCGAAGTGCGCGACGCCATCCAGCTGCTCACGCGACGCGCCATCAACGAGGACGTCGGCCGCGCGCTGGTGCGCGAGATGGCCTGGTACGATTCTTATCTTGCCCGCGGCGGCGCCGATCGCAGCGCCAACACCACGCCTGGCAACAAGAAGGGCGGCCTTGCCAATATCGTCGAGAAGTCGCTGGGCTCGATCGTCAAGTCCGGGTCGTCCGCCATCACCGGCGTGCTTTCGCCCGGCGAGAAGGCGACTCAGAAAGGCATGCTATTCGCGGCTACCCCCGCCTCCGACTTCATCTGCGGCACGCTCCAGCTCGCCTCCGGCATGACGCTGCAGGTGTTCACCACCGGCCGCGGCACGCCCTACGGCCTTGCGGCCGCCCCCGTCATCAAGGTCGCAACCCGCAGCGAACTCGCGCGGCGCTGGAAGGACCTGATCGACTTCGATGCCGGCCGCATCGCCACCGGCGAGAAAACCATCGAGGAAACCGGCTGGGACCTGTTCCGCCTGATCCTCGATGTCGCCAGCGGCCGGACAAAACCGTGGTCGGATCGTTGGGGCATCCACAACGATCTCACGCTGTTCAATCCGGCGCCGGTGACCTGAAGAAAGCGATCCACGAAACGATCTTGAAACTGAACCCTGAAGCGTTTCGTCTTCCTTTTACCGCCGCTACACATCGAAGACTTACCGCGTTCACGTCATGCTGCCCGGCATGAAGCAGCGCACGCGCGGATGGCCGTCGATATAGTGCTTCCACACCATGGTGCGGCCGATCTTGTTCGGCACGGTGATCACCGCGCCGTCGGGCACCACGACCCATTCGTTGTCGATGCGCACGCGGTAGTGGCCGCGATCGGACTCCCAATCGACGTCGGCGATGACGTAGCCGTCAGCGTCGGTGCAGCATTGTCCGAACTCGCTGTGCAGGCTTTCGAACCACGGTTTTAGCGGCGAGTTGGCGTAGCGCCCGTCGTCGCGCGCCAGCGCCGATGCGGCCAGCAGCGTCATCAGACCCAGCAGCGGGGCCGCACGCGATATTGCAGATCTCATGTCGTCTCCGCGGATCGAAATCATCGCCGCGAGGGACAACGCCCGCCGTCCGCCGTCCGCGGCTCGGCGAAAGGCGTGAAGGACAGCGACTCACCCCCAACAGCTTTGCGGAGGCTATGCAATTCCAGCGCCAGCACGCATTCCGGGGAACTACTGGCGGAGGGCGGAAGGATCGACGCCTTGCGGCGGATACGCACCATCATCGGGCTCGCCGAAGGCGAGACCCGGTGGCGGGCCGACGACGCCAGTGAATGGGAAAGCAGCTGGGATGATACCCAGCGTGAAGCGCCCTTACTGCTTGGGCGCCGGCGCCATCATCGCGCCGCCCTTCTTCGCCGCAGGGGCCGCCGGCTTCGCGGCGGCGGCCTGCGCAGGGAGATATTTTGCCACGATGGCAGGATCGATCTGCGCGATGTTGGCATCCGGCAGCCGCGTCCAGGTCTCGTCCTTGCCGAGCAGCGCGATGCCAAGATAGCCGCGCAGCGTCAGGGTCTGGCCGTCTGGACTGATCTTCATGTTGGCCTTCCAAATCTGGCCGTCGCGCGGATTGAGCACGTTGCCGCCTTCGTACTTCAAGCCTTCGCGCTTCATGTTGCGGACGAAGGAGATGCCGAGCACCGGCGCGTTCTTGCGGTCGTCCGTGCACTTGGAGCAGACCTCGTTCGGATCGTCGCCGGGCCGCGGGAAGGTCTTCGCGATCACGCCTTCGAAGACGCCGTTGCGGTCAATGAAGAGAAACCATCCGACCGTCTTGCCGTCTTCGATCTTCTGCCAGAGCCCCGCCGCCGTAGGCTCGGCGGTCTGTGCCGCAGACGGTGTCACCGCAAGAAGCGACAACGCGAGCGCGAGGAAGGGGAGCAGCCGAGAGCTGGAAAGAAGATTCTGCATTAGATCACCTTGCTATGCCAATCACTTGCTAGCCAGGACTGGATGGCCACAGACTACGGCGATTTCGCGAACGGCTCCAGCACCAGAAATATGGGGCATGGCCTTCCGGCCCCAACCGCTCAGTTGACCCCGAGCTTCTTTTGCAGACTGGAGGACGAGGTCGTGTACTGGAACACCAGCCGCTTCTCCGGATAGACGTAGCGATGGGCTTTTTGCGACATCAGCGCGCCCTCATGGAAGCCGCACAGGATCAGCTTGATCTTGCCGGGATAGGTGTTGATGTCGCCGATTGCGAAGATGCCTGATACGTTGGTCTCGAACGCCGATGTCTCGACCGGCACCAGATTGTTCTCCAGCGCAATGCCCCAGTTCGCGACCGGGCCGAGCTTCATGGTCAGGCCGAAGAAGGGCAGCATGGTGTCGCAGGCAATTTCAGTCATGGTGTTGTCGTTGCCCTTGATGGTGGCACCGGAGAGCTTGCCATCAATGCCGGAGAGCGCCGTGACCTGGCCGAGCCGCAGATCCATCTTGCCCCCTGCGACCAGCGCGCGCATCTGCTCGACGCTGTGGGGCGCGGCGCGAAACTCATCGCGCCGGTGCAGCAGCGTGATGCGCTTGGCAAGTGGATGCAGATTGAGTGTCCAGTCCAGCGCGGAATCGCCGCCGCCGACGATCAGCACGCTCTTGTCACGAAACGTCTCCATCTTGCGCACGGCGTAGTGCACTGAAGTGCCTTCATAGGCCTCGATCCCCGGGACCGGCGGGCGCTTGGGCTGGAACGAGCCGCCGCCGGCCGCGATCACCACCACCTTGCATTCGAACACCTTGCCGGCATCGGTGGTGCAGCGGAATGCAGGATCGCCGATCTTCTCCACGGTCTCGACCATCTCGCCGAGATGGAAGGTCGGATGGAACGGCTTGATCTGCTGCATCAGCGCCTCGGTCAGCCCCTGGCCCGAGACCTGGGGAATGCCGGGAATGTCGTAAATCGGCTTTTCCGGATAGAGCTCGGCGCATTGGCCGCCGACCTTGTCCAGAATGTCGACGAAATGCGCCTTCATGTCGAGAAGGCCAAGCTCGAAGGCGGCGAACAGACCGCACGGGCCGGCGCCAATAATCAGCACATCGGTTTTGATCACGTCGCTCATGTCGTCTCTTTTATCGGTCGTTACCGGTTGGACGGCGTCCCTTGGGCCGAGGGTGACCCTGCCTGTCTAGCCAACGGGGATGGATCAGGGAAGGCATAAAAGCGGGAGCGCCCCGCAGCCGCACCCACTTGCCGGGTCAAACTAACTGGGCTGTAACGAGCAAGGATATGACGGAGATCAATCGGTGAACGCACCAAGCCACCTCGATACGACGCCGCGCCTGGAAGACTACCCATATCGCCTCAGCGACAACGTGCGCTTCGGCGATCTCGATCCCAACCAGCACGTCAACAACGCCGTCTACGCCACCTATTTCGAGACCGGCCGTGTCACGCTGATGAAGCTCCCGGAATATGGGCTGACGCCGCCGGGTCTTGCCTGGATCATGGTGCGGCTCGACATCCATTTCCGCGCCGAGCTGCACTGGCCGAACACCATCGAGCTGGGCCTTGGCGTGGTGAAGCTCGGACGAACGTCGGTGACCTTCGAGCAAGTCGTATTCTCGCAAGGAAAGTGCATCGCGTCGGCGAATTCGGTCGGCGTGATGATCGACGAAGCGTCGCGGCGGCCGACGCCGCTCACAGCGGAAGTGATCGCAAAGCTGAGACCCTGGCACAAGCGCGGCATCGAGGTCGCCGGCGAGGACATAGTTACCTAATCGAGTGGATCAGGCCTGGCGTTCCGGCGTCGCGACGACGAGCCCGTCGAGTTCGTCGGAGACCTTGATCTGGCAGGACAGGCGCGAGTTCGGGCGCACGTCGAAGCCGAAGTCGAGCATGTCCTCTTCCATCGGCGTCGGGTTGCCGACCTTCTCGCGCCAGGCTTCGTCGACATAGACATGGCAGGTCGCGCAGGCACAAGCGCCGCCGCATTCGGCCTCGATGCCCGGAATGCTGTTGCGGATGGCGGCTTCCATCACGGTTGCGCCGTTCTCGATTTCCACCGTGCGGGTTTCGCCCTTGTGGTCGACAAAGTGAATCTTGGCCATGTGTGCTCGTGCTGCCGCGGTGCTTGGAATGAAGGAGGGGTCCCGGCCTGTCCTATAACGGGTCGGTCAGCCCGGCGCCATAGCGTTTTCGGCGCGAGGCGAATCCCGCTTCGCGGGAAGAAAACGCGTCAAAACAAATGAGTAGAACCTGGTTCTGGCAGTCCGCGCCTTAAGGCTTCAGCATCGCCTCGATCGCGGCGCGAGCCTCGGTGACCGCCTCTTTCAAGGCAGCAAGGGCGTGGGGCCGTCCATGGCCGGTCCGGATCGCAGTCTCCAGGCTGCCTGCGGCATCAGCCACGGCAAAGGCGCCAATCCCGCGTGCCGAGCCCTTGAGTTTGTGGGCCAGTGCGCCCGCCTCGGCCGGCAGCGCCGTCATCGCCGCAACTAGGCGGACCGCCTGCTCGGCGAACATCGCCAGCACTTCCCGTTCCAGCTCGGCATCGCCGAGCGTCATGCGGGCGAGGTGATCGAGGTCGAGCGGACTGTCGATGGGTGCAAGCGGGGGCGAGGGCATCCAGTCAATCCGTTGCAGTTCAGGCGTCATGACCCAGGCCCCGGCAGCGCGCGATCGTCCCGCCGGTCCGGCGGTCAAGTTCCTCTCACCCAAGCATGAAAATGGTTAACGAAATGCTTGGGCCGTTTTACGCAATTCCGCCGATTTGTTGACGAGAAGTTGCCGCAATTGGCGAAGTTCGGTGGAGAATTGCATTTGGTGCTAAGGCGTTACGGCGCGATCCTGTTAACGATGATTAACATTGTCTTAATCGCAGGCATTTCATTCGCGACGCTCTGCCAATAGGATGTTGCAGAAATTGGCGGACAAGCCGTCCGGGTGGGGACGGCTCGGAGATCCGCGCAAGCGGCATGATCCGGTCTGTGGGCTTGCGTATCGCGCAGGGCTCGCGGGGGGACGCGTACAAGTAACGAGGGCTCGGACTGAACATGGCGAACACTCCGAAAAAGGCCAAAGACCCCACAGAAGTTGCGCTTTCTGCGATCCAGGAAGCCCTGAACATCAGTGACACCGCTGCGGATACCAGCCGCAACGCGGCGATGCGCAACGAGACGGTGCCTCCGGTGGGGCCGCCCGCGCCTCCGAACTTCGACGAGCCGAGCTTCGAGCCGCGCCCCGCCGCCAACGAACGAGCAACTGCGTTCGACCCGATCGAGGAGCCGCGCACCTCGCGCCGCGCAGCCAATGACGACCGTGAGACCATCGGCCAGTTGCTCCAGGCGCTTCAGAGGGGCCGCCCTGCCCGCAGCGTCTACACCTTCGCCACCATCTTCGCCGGCGTCTGGCTCGCCGCCTGCGCCGCGCTGACATTCGGCTTCCTGCCCTCGATCCAGGCCGCCATGGGCCAGAGCGGTGGCGTGCTCGTCATTGCCGGCCTGATCGCGATGTTCTTCGCGCCGATCATGCTGTTCTACTTCCTGGCGAGCCTCGTTTGGCGCGGCCAGGAAATGCGCATGATCGCGCAGGCGATGGCGCAGGTCGCGATCCGCTTCTCCGAGCCGGAAGGCTCGGCCTCCGATTCCATGGTCACCGTCGGCCAGGCCATCCGCCGTGAGGTCGCAGCGATGGGCGACGGCATCGAGCGCGCCATTGCGCGCGCCGGCGAGCTTGAGACGCTGGTCGCCAACGAGGTCGCGGCGCTCGAGCGGGCCTATTCCGACAACGAGGTGCGCATCCGCGCCCTGCTCCAGGACATCGCGCATCAGCGCGACAACCTGGTCGGCCAGGCCGAGCAGGTCCGCAGCGCCATCTCCGGGGTGCAGATCGACCTGCGCCACGACATCGCACTGATCTCGGACGCGATCGCCTCGCGCGTCGACGAGGTCGCCAAGTCCATCACCGGCGCGCTGGAAGAGCGCGGCGCCCACATCACCCAGGCGCTGAGCAATGCCGGCGACAACATGATCCTGGCGCTCGGTGAGCGCGGCGGCGACCTGCTCGATCGCCTCGAGGAGGCCAGCAACGAGACCACGCGCGCCGTGCTCGACGCCAGCGAGCGGCTGACCACCAGCCTCAACTTCAAGACCGGCCACGTCCACGACGAATTCGTCGATCTCGCCGACCGCGTCCACGAGATGCTGAACGAGCGCATCGACCGTATCACCGGCGAGTTCGAGCAGCGCTCCGCCGCGATCGTCGACGGCATCTCCGCGCGCACCGAGCAGGTGCATGATTCCCTGAAGAATTCGTCGGACTCGCTGCTGCTCGAGCTCGAGCTGCGTTCCAACGACATCTCTGCCAAGATCGACGACGCCGGCAACCGGCTCGCCGGCCAGATCATGACGAGCGGCGACAAGGCGAGCGAGGCGCTGGACGCCACCGTCAACAGCCTGGTCGCCAAGGTCGTCAGCCAGACCGAGACTGCGCACGACTCGCTGTCGCTCCAGATGAGCGCCTTCGACGAGCTCGTCAGGAACCAGGGCACCGAGCTGGTCGAGAAGTTCGCCCGCGACTCCGGCACGCTCGGCGCGCTGATCACGCGCCACATCTCCGAGTTCGACCGCACCGTGAAGACCTTCGGCGGAGAGATCGTCGAGCGCATGGGCCAGCGCACGCAGGACATCGCCGAGACGTTGAAGACCTATGTCGACAATTTCGACACCCGCTTCACGTCTAACGGCGGCCAGATCACGGCCGTGCTTGACCAGCGGCTGGTGCAATTCGAGACCACGGTCGGGGAACGCGTCAGCAACCTCGACGCCTCGCTCGACGGCAAGATCGCCAGCCTCGACGGCACGATCGAAGGCCACATCAGGACCTTCGACCAGCAGCTCGTCGGCCGCGTCGCCGCGCTCGAACAGTCGTTCGACACCCGCGCCAGGTCCATGACCGAAACCATCGACGGACGCATCAATACGCTGGCAACGTCGCTGAGCGAGGGCGCCGCGCAGGCGATCCAGTCAATCGATACCCGCCTCACCTACCTCACGACGTCGCTGACCGGCGGCGCATCGGAGGCCATCGAAACCATTGACGCGCGCCTTAACCACCTCACCACCTCTCTGACCGACGGCGCATCGCAGACCATCCAGTTGATCGACACGAGGCTAACGCATCTCACGACGACGCTGACGGGCGGCGCGTCGCAGGCGCTCGAATCCATCGACTCCCGCCTCACTTACCTGACCTCCGCGGTGACGAACGGCGCCTCGCAGGCCGTGCAGTCGATCGACACGCGCCTCACGCTGCTGACCTCGACCCTCACGGACGGCACCGCGCAGGCGATCGAGGCCGTCGACCGCCGCATCACCGGCGTCACCGAGGTCATCGACGGCCGCACCGCGCATCTGTCCGACACGGTCACGGCGCGCTTCCAGGAGATCCACCACGCCATCGAGACCAAGGTCGGCTCGGTCGCGAGCGACATCGACGTGCGCGTGGCGCAGTTCGAGGACCTGCTCGGCTCGCGCGTCGAGGCGGTCGCCGGCCGCATCGAGAGCAGCGGACGCCAGGCCAGCGAGGACATGATGTCCCGCGCCGAGATGATCTCGACCGCGATCCGCTCGCACGTCGAGGACGCCGAACGCTCGCTCACCAACCTCGTCGTCAACACCAGCGAGACCATCCAGACCGGCGCGCGCACCGCTCAGCAGTCGCTGCTGACGGTCTCCTCCGACGTCAACGCCCAGCTCAAGATGACCTCGTCCGAGGTCGAGCGCGCGCTGACCGCCGTCGGCACCGGTGCTGCGAACTCGATCCTGACCAGCGCCCGCGAGGCGCAGTCGACCCTGGTCGCCGCATCGGGCGATGCCTCCAACCAGATCAAGGGGCTCGCGGCCGACGTCGAACGCACGTTGTCCGCAGCGGGCTCGGCGACCGCGGCCTCGATCCTGGCCGGCGCCCGCGAGGTGCAGACCACGCTCGTCACCGCCTCTTCGGATGCGGCCAACCATGTCAAGACGCTCACCGCCGACGTGCAGCGTTCGCTGTCGCTGGCCGGCACCACCACAGCGGAGTCGATCGTCGCCGGCGCCCGCGATGCGCAGGGCGCGCTGATCGCGGCTTCGACCGAGACCGCCAACCAGATCAAGGCGCTGTCTTCCGATGTGCAGCGCTCGCTCTCGATGGCGGGCACCTCGACCGCCGAGACCATCATGAGCGGCGCCCGCGAGGCCCAGAGCACGCTGGTCACGGCGTCCTCGGATGCGGCGAGCCAGGTCAAGTCGCTCGCGGCCGAAGTGCATCGTTCGCTCTCGCAGGTCGGCCAGTCGACCGCCGAGACGATCACCACCAGCGCCCGCGACGCCCAGAGCACCCTGCTCACGGTCTCGGCCGAGCAGACCAGCCAGGTGCGTTCGCTCGCGGCCGAGATGCAGCGCGCGCTGGCAACCGCCGGCGGCGCCACCATCGAAGCGCTCACCAGCGGTATCCGCGAGGCCCAGGGCACGCTGATCTCCGCCTCGACCGACGCGGCGAGCCAGATCAAGTCGCTGACCACGGATATCGAGCGCACGCTGACCGCGGTCGGCGCCGACACCGCCTCGACGATCCTCAACAGCGCGCGTGAGGCGCAGACCTCGCTGACCTCGACCTCGGCGGATGCCGCGAGCCAGATCCGCACGATCTCGACCGAGATCGAGCGTACACTGAGCGCAGCCGCCGCGAACGCGACCAACGACATCCAGACCAGCGCGCTCAGCGCCCAGAACGCGCTGATATCCGCCTCTAACGAGGCCAGCTCGCGGGTCAAGTCGAGTTCGGCCGACGTCGAGCGCTCGGTGCTCGCCGCCAGCAGCAGCTTCGGCCAGGCCATGACCGGTAAGACCGACGAGATCGTCACCTATGTGCAGCAGCAGGCCGACCGTCTGTCGAACATGATCGACGCCAAGCGCGGCGCCCTGGTCGACGCGATCGGCTCCCAGACCAACCAGCTCACGCTCGACATTGACCGCGTCACCTCCGACGCGCTGAAGTCGATCGAGACGCGCGGCCAGGCATTCTCGCAGACTATGATGGGCAACGGCTCGGAAGTCGCCCGCGCCATCAATACGGCGAGCGAGATCGCCACCGGCGCGGTCGGCAAGTCGCTCAAGGACCTCGAGCAGGCCTCGCGCTCGGCGATCGACCAGTCGCGCCAGGTCTCGATCGCGGCCGTGACCGAGATGCAGGAGACCAGCAAGATCCTACGCACCGACACGGTGGCGCTGTTCGAGCGGCTGCGCGAAGGCAACATCCTGCTTCAGGAGGTGCTGACCGGTGCGCACGACAACCTCAACTCGCTCGAGCGGGCGCTGGTGACGCGCGTCGCCGACTTCGTCTCGGCGATGAACGACGTCACCTCGCGCAACGGCGCCGCGACGCAGAACCTGGAAGACCAGCTCAACGTCTTCAACAGCAAGACCACGAAGGCGCTCCAGGACCTCGGCGAGCTGTCGACCCAATTCGACAAGCATGGCAAGGCGCTTGTCGAGGCCGCGCAGGTCGTCGAGCAGAGTAACAAGAACACCACCGCCTCGCTCGCCGAGCGCAAGCAGGCGCTGGAATCGCTCGTCACCACAATCGACCTGCGTACGGCCGATCTCGACCAGCGCCTGTCGCGCTTCACCGGCCTGCTCGATGAATCGCTGGCCGCAGCCGAAGAGCGTGCCCGCGACATCGCCCGCGTCGTCGCCGAGACCGCCGGCGCAGGCTCTGCCGCAATCACCCGCCAGTTCGAGGCGGTGCGCGCGGCGTCCGAAGAGGAGCACCGCCAGACCATCGAAGCCATGCACGACATCTACCGCCAGACCACCGACGAGGCGGATGCGATGTTCAAGCAGTCGACCGAGCGCTTCAGCAATCTGGTCGCAAGCATGAAGCAGATGGCGCTCGAGATGCACAACGAGCTCGAATCCACCCGTAACGAGCTGCGCCGCGGCGTGCTCGAGATGCCGCAGGAGGCTGCCGAAAGCACCGCGCAAATGCGCAAGGTGATCGTCGACCAGATCGAGGCGCTCGCCGAGCTCAACCGCATCGTAGCCCAGCATGGCCGCGGCCTCGACGTCACCACGACGAGCCGCGGCAGCGTGCAGCGCCAGGAAGAGCCGGCGGTGCTGGCCGCAGTCGCAGGCCGCGCCACCGAGACCCGCATGCGCGACACCGGCAGCGCCTCGACGCTGCCGCCGCCGGATCTCGGCATGCCGGCTGCGCGCCGCACCGAAGCGCCGTCGGTCGCGCCTGCCGGCAACGACCAGGGCCGCGACGGCTGGCTGTCGGACCTGCTCAACCGCGCCGACACGGGTCCTGCCGCCTCGGCCGGCCGTGAGGCTCCCCGCGGCCGCGCGGCACCCGCTCCGCAGCCGCAGGCGCTGCAAGGTGGTGGCAATCCGCTGGAATCGTTGTCGCTCGACATCGGCCGGCTGATGGACCGCAACCTCGCCGCCGAGATGTGGGACCGCTACCAGCGCGGCGAGAACAAGGCCTTCACCAAGCGCCTCTACACGCCCGCCGGCCAGAAGGCCTTCGACGAGGTCGCCCGCAAGTATCGCGCCGACCGCAACTTCAAGGGCACGGTCGACCGCTACATCGCGGAGTTCGAGCGCCTGCTCGACGAAGTCGCCCGCGACGGCCGCGGCCCGCAGGAGCTGCGCAGCCACCTGACCTCGGAGACGGGGCTGGTCTACACGCTGCTGGCCCACGCGGCGGGACGGCTCGGGTGAGCGGCTCGTAGCGTTACCGATTAGCGGATGAAAACGGAGGCCTCACGGCCTCCGTTTTGGTTTTGGGCGGCATCCTCGCTGTCGTGCCCCGGACGCAGCGTAGCGCCCCTTCGGCGGTGCGCTGCAGAGCCGGGGCCAATGTCGCACATCACACCGTGTTGCCTTCTGGGTCCTGGCTCTGCGCAGCAACGCTAAGGGCGTTGCAGCGCGTCCGGGACACGAGACCTGGCGCTCACAATACGATGGTGAGCGACACGCGAACACCTCGCCAACTATCGTCTGCGCTCGCTCGCCGCCGGCTTTGGCGGCTCGGGCGGCGGGGCGGGTTGCGATGAGTTGCTGGCGCCGAACAGGACGCGGGTCGGGTTGCGGTCGAAATTGTTCACGGCGCGACTGATGTCGCCGAGAGTGCGGCGGCCATCGCTCATCAGCGCGCCGGAGCGCTTATCGAAATCCTCGGCCAGTTCGCGGATCGACTTCACCGCCTGGAACAGCTCGCCGCCGTCCTTGCCGCCGGCCAGCGTGTTGAGGCCGAGCATGAGATTGTCGGCCTTGAGCATCACGCCGTCGACCTTGGCCATCACGCCATCGATCTTCTCGGAGTTGCGAGCGAGCGAGTTGGTGAAGGTCTCCAAATTCTTCAGCGAGTTCTTCACCGATTCCTGATTGTCGGCGACGATCTTGTTGATGTTCTGGAGCGTGCCGCGGATCGCCTCGGTGACGTCCTGGAGCTTGTTGGGATCCGCCGTCAGCGTCGGGATGCCGTCCTGGTCGAGCGGCGGCGGGGCCGCGGCCTCGTCGCCGCCCTTGAGCGAGATTGCGGCGACGCCGGTGAGGCCCTGGAATTCGAGCCCGACCAGGGTGTCCTTGCGGATCGGGGCGTTGTTCTCGATCATGGCGAGTGCGACGACCCGCCGCGGGTTGTCCAGCTTCACCGAGACCACCTCACCCACCCGAATTCCGTTGAAATTGACGCTGCCGCCGTTGCGCAACCCCGCCGCGGGGCCCTCGAACACGACGCGCAGGGGGCTGCGCTGCTTGGTGGTGTGCAGCGACTGAAACCACAGCACGAAGCCGAACGCAGCGGCGATCACCGCCAGCGTGAACGACCCGATCAGCACGTAATTTGCGCGCGTTTCCATCAGCTACTCCGGCACCTCAGCCCATCACCGCGCGGGCGCGCTTGCCATGGAAATATTGTCTCAGCCAGGGATGCTGCGAGGCCTGCATGTCGGCGATCGACCCTGCTGCAATGATCTTACCGTTCCCTAAAACGGCGATGCGGTCACATGCTGTGTAAAGGCTATCGAGGTCGTGCGTTACCATGAAAACGGTCAGTCCCAAAGTGCGCTGGAGCGTCCTGACCAGCTCGTCGAAGTCGCCGGCGCCGATCGGATCGAGGCCCGAGGTCGGCTCGTCCAGGAAGACGAGATCCGGATCCAGCGACAGTGCACGGGCGAGTGCCACGCGCTTGATCATGCCGCCGGAGAGCTCGGACGGGAAGCGCTCGGCAACTTCCGGCCTGAGACCGACCATGGCCAGCTTGGCCATGGTGATCTCGTCCATCAGCCGCTGCGACACGCGCAAGTATTCGCGCATCGGAAACTGGATGTTCTGCCGCACCGTGAGCGAGGAGAACAGCGCGCCCTGCTGAAACAGCACGCCCCAGCGCCGCTCGACATTTCGCCGTTGCGACGTGCTGGAAGAATCGAGGTCGACGCCGAACACCTCGATGCAGCCTGCGACCTTCGGCACGAGGCCGATGATGGTGCGCGTCAGCACCGATTTGCCGGCGCCCGAGGGACCGACGAAGCCAAGGATCTCGCCGCGCTTGACGTCGAGGTTGAGGCCATCGAGCACGCGCGTTGCGCCGAACTGCACGGTGACATCGCGGACTCGGATGATGGGGTTCTGGATCTCGCCTGCCATCGTCACATCCCGATCGAGGCGAAGAAGATGGCGAAGATGCCGTCCATGACGATGACGAAGAAGATGCCCTTCACCACCGACGCGGTCGTGTGCTGTCCGAGCGATTCCGCGCTGCCCTGTACGGCGAGCCCTTCGACGCAGGCGACGATGCCGATCACCGCGGCCATCACGGGTGCCTTGACGATACCGACGATGAAATGATCGATCGAGATGGCGTCGCGCAGCCGCAACAAGAAGGCCTCCGGCTGGACACCGCCATAAAGCCAGGCGACGAGCCCGCCGCCATAGAGCGCGGCCATCGCGCCGAGGAAAGCGAGGATCGGCAGCGCAATCACGAGCGCCATCATGCGCGGCAGCACCAGCACCTCGATCGGGTCGAACCCCATGGTGCGCAGCGCGTCGATCTCCTCGCGCATCTTCATCGAGCCGAGCTCGGCGGTGTAGGCGCTGCCCGAGCGGCCGGCGACCATGATCGCGACCAGCAGCACGCCGATCTCGCGCAACACCAGCACGCCGAGCATGTCGACGACGAAGATATCGGCGCCGAACCTCCGGAAATGGAAGATGCCTTGTTGGGCGATGATGCAGCCGATCAGGAAGGTGATCAGCACGATGATCGGCACCG
Organism: Bradyrhizobium sp. 137; assembly: GCF_023074095.1. Taxonomy (NCBI): domain Bacteria; kingdom Pseudomonadati; phylum Pseudomonadota; class Alphaproteobacteria; order Hyphomicrobiales; family Nitrobacteraceae; genus Bradyrhizobium; species Bradyrhizobium sp. 137. The sequence goes on along the minus strand of NZ_JADPKU010000127.1, from coordinate 143,312 downwards.
CGCGCCAGCAGACCTGCTCCATGTGGTGCACGGTCGAGGTCAGGCGGAACGAGCGCGGGTGGATCAGGACGCGAAAGCCCGCGGCGAGCACCGCGCCGAGCATGTCGACGAGGCCCGCCATCGTACCGGCAACGCCGGCGACCGCCCGGCCGATCTGCTCCAGCATGCCGATGATGGTGATCGTGCTGCCGTCGACCACGGGCGTCGCCCTGACCCGCCGCACCTCGTCCACCAGGCTCGAATAATTGGCGGAGAGCCCCGCGATCTGGGCCTCGACAGGTCCTTTCGTCAGGCTGCGGCGCAGCCGCTCGATCAGCCAGGCGCCGAACGTGTCGAGCTTGGCGACCTCGGAGACGTCGATGAAAATGCTTTGGGGGCTGCCGGCGAGCTGCTCGGCATCGGCCACCAGCCGCTCCAGGACCGGCGCGAAGCTCGCGGTCCAGGTCCCGGTGGCGCAGAGTGCAAGCGCATTGCCCTTGGCAACCCGTTCCAGCTTCGGATCGCCGCTCAAGATGTCCGCTCCCCTGCCGGGACGGAGGAAAACAGAAGGTTGCGCACGCGCCCTTACCTAGAGAAGGTATCCCCAACTGGCCACTATTAGTTGCTAGAGGTAACCAGCAGGTTCAGATTTCGCCAGAGTTCAAAATGACTTCCAGCAAACTTGTCTCCCTGGCGGCACGAATCGAACGCTTTCCGATTGCCGGCAGCTTTACCATCAGCCGGGGGGCCAAGACCGAGGCCGTGACCGTCGTGGCGGAGGTCAGTCAGGACGGGCTGACCGGCCGCGGCGAGTGCGTGCCCTACCCCCGCTACGGCGAGACTCCGGAGGCGACGCTCGGCGCCATTCAGGCCATGCAGCAGGCCGTGGCGCGCGGGCTGACGCGGCAGGCCCTCCAGGCGGCAATGCCGCCTGGAGCGGCTCGTAACGCGCTAGATTGCGCCCTGATTGACCTCGAGGCCAAGATGGCCGGCCTGCGCGCCTGGAACCTGCTGGGCCGCCCGGAGCCCGGCGAGCGTACGACCGCCTACACCATCTCCCTCGGCACGCCCGAGAGCATGGCCGCGGCAACCGCCAAGGCCGCACACCGGCCGCTGCTCAAGATCAAGCTGGGCGGCGAAGACGATCCGGCGCGGATCGCGGCGGTACGCAAGGCCGCACCCGAATCCGAGCTGATCGTCGACGCCAACGAGGCCTGGAGCGAGGCCAATCTGGAGCACAATCTTGCCGCCTGCGCCGACGTCGGCGTCACGCTCGTGGAGCAGCCGCTGCCCGCTGGCAAGGACGAGGCGCTGGCACGGATCAAGCGTCCGGTCGCGGTCTGCGCCGACGAGAGCGTGCACGACCGCTCGTCGCTCGAGTCCCTCCGTGCGCGCTACGACGCCGTGAACATCAAGCTCGACAAGACCGGCGGCCTCACCGAGGCGCTCGCCATGGCTGATGCCGCGCGGTCGCTCGGCTTCGAGATCATGATCGGCTGCATGGTCGCGACCTCGCTGTCGATGGCGCCTGCGATGCTGGTGACGCCGCAGGCGCGCTTCGTCGATCTCGACGGCCCGCTGCTGCTGGCGCGCGATCGCGATCACGGCCTGCGTTATGACGACAGCCTGGTTTACCCGCCGGGCGCTTCGCTCTGGGGATAAGGCTTGAGCCGGTGCCGCGCCGACCAGATCACCAGCGCACCGGCAGCGGCCATCGCGGCCATGACGTAATACAGGCCGTCGCCGATGCGGGCGTAGATCGCGCCTGACGCGATCGAGGTCGTTGCGCCCAATAGACCGTTGCATGCGGCGTAGTAGCCCTGTCCCCGCGCGATCTGGTGCGGCGGCACGCGCTGCACCAGGAGATTCATGGTGCCGACGATGGTCATGCCGAAGGTGAGACCGTGGCCGAGTTGCACGATCGCGAGCAGCATCAGCGGCGGCTCGTTGGCGGTAACGATCCAGCGCACCACGGCGCTGAGCCCCCCGATCGCCATCATCGTGGACGGATGCAGCGAGAAGCGCGGCGAAAGGGCGAACACGACGATCTCCGCGATCACACCCAGCGTCCACAGGGCCGCGATCGTCAGCCCGCCGAGACCCTGGAGCTGCCAGTTGATGGCCGAGAAGGTGTAATAGGCGACGTGGCTGCCCTGGATCAGCGCCGCCGAGGCGATGATCGCCCAAAAGCCGCCATCGCGCAGCAAGGCCTTGCCGGCATGCGTCTCGGCGGTCCTGCGCCTGACCTCGTCGAGCGGCTGAAGCAGCACGCTGGCGAGAACCGCCACGACGGCCCATGCGACGATGACCCAGATCAGATCACGTGGCGCGATGCTGTCGATCAGATAGCCGCAGGCGAGCGAGCCTGCGGCGAACGCCGCCGAGCCCCACAGCCGCAACGGCCCGTAATCGAGCCCGTAACGCGCGACACCGCGCAGCGCGTAGGCATCGGTCAGCGGCATCGTCGGCGTCCACATCATGCACGTTAGCGCATAGATCAGGAACAGGGCCAGCGGCTGCTGCTGCAAGCCGACCGCGGTAAAGCCGATCGCCGTCGCCAGCACCGACACTATCATGGCGGCGCGAATAGCCTGCCGCTTTTCGGCAAAGGCGGTCACTTGCGGCAGCGTGGTGAAGCGCGTGATCGCCGGCAGCGCGTTGATGAGGCCGATCCAGGCCGCGTCGACGCCGATTGCCTTCAGCCATACCGGGAAGAACGGCAGATGCGTGCCCGAGACCGCGAAGACGGCCGAATAGAACAGGGCGAGGCTCACGGCGAATCGCCGCTTCTTGGCTTCCGCCATGGGGATTTGTGATTCGCCTGCCATCAAACCAATTGCGATTCGGTCGATATCGTGGTGATCGTTACAGTAACGCGCGGTGATTTGCGCGACGAGATTGTCATGGCCAACGAAGCATTCGCCCTTTCGCCCATGTCTGCCCGCGCGGCCGAGCCGAACGAGCAGGATTACGACGCGATCCGCGAAGCCTTCATGGAGACCGCGCGCGGCCGCTGGTTCCTCGGCGAATATGCCAAGCGCAACCGCAATGCCGACACCCGCATGGTGCTCGATGCGGTTGCGAAGATCGAAGAAACCCTTGCGGCACAGCGACAACCCGTCGTCGAGGACCGCCTGCCCGAGGCGCTGGTCGAGATCCGCCGCGCCATCCGCGAGGCCGAGACGATTGCGATCGCGGCGTTCGATCCCGCCGCGATCGAGGCGAGCCTCGCGCCGATCCCGCGCGGGGTGCGTATCATCAAGGAGATCTCCTGGCGCTGGCGCGAGATCGGCGCCGACGGGCGAATCTGCGACCTCATTGATTCGCAGCTCGCCTCAATCGAGGCGGCCTGCGGACAGATTTCGACCATCGACCCCCGCGTCGAGCTCCAGGCTGCCTTCGATCTGCTGAGGGATCGGGTCGAGCAGCTCGACGGCGGCGCTACGCCGCAAGCGGCGCCTTACGAGCCGGCTCCCAGGCAGGAGGCGCCGTCGTCCGCGGCAGACCTGCCGCCTGCCGAAGTCGCACCTGGCGCGATGGCGAGCGAAGCCCCCGTGGCTTCTACGGAGGCGCCGCAGGACATCGCAGCCGCCCCTGAGGTCGAAGCAACAGGCATCACTGAGACGTCTGCCGTTGCCGAGCGGGCCATGGACGCCGCAGTCGCGCCGGAGATCGTCCCCGAAGGCCAGATCGCTGCCGAAAACGCTGCGCTCGACAATGTTGTGCCTGATGATGCCGAGCTTGAAGGCGCCTCGTTTGAAGAACCGACCACTGAACCGGCCGCTTTGAGGAAAGCAACCGACGCGTTCGCGCTCGATGCCGCCGCGGAAGCCGAGGACGAAGCCATCCTCGAGGCCATCGCGCTGGAAATGGCCGCGCCCGACTCCGATTTCGACGAGATCATCGAGCCGGTGGAGAATGAAGCGGTCGCTCCGGAGCCGGCAGCTGCCGAGGTCGCAGCTCCCGTTATGGCGGAGTTGCCGGAGCCGATCCCGCCAGAGCCGGTCGTCGCAGCGGTCGAGGAAGAGCCCGCAGACGCGCCGATCGCGATGGACTCGCTCGCGCGCCTCACCGACGCCATCGCGGAAGCTGCCGCCGAAGTGATGGAGCAGCAGGCCCCGGCGATGGCGGCCACGGCAACATTCGCGGCAGCGCCAACCGCGCCGCTGCCGATGCCCTCGCCCCTGTCCGCGTCCTTGCCGGAGCCCTCGCTCGGCGCCACCATCCTCGCCAGCGGCATCTTGCAGAAGCCTCGCGCGCCGGCGAACGACCCGCTCGCGCCCATCCGCCGCATGACCCAGGCCGAGAAGATCGCGTTCTTCTCGTAAACCTCAGCACCCCACTCCGTGTCCCGGATTAGCAGCAACGCCCTTTGCATTGATACGCAGAACCGGGACCCAGAAGCCACGTTCCCCGCTGCTACATGGGCGCCGACTTCGCGATTTTGTACGATGTCGTCTGCCGATTGCGCGCAAGCGTCGCGTCACGGCCGTACTTGGAACAAGCCGCAATCAACGCGTCCACATCGGTCGACGCGTAGGTAGCTCCGCGACAACCGTTTCGCTGTTGATGCTGTCTCGGCTTGCGAAGTCAGTGCACATCTTGGCGGCAGCGCACTACCATCTCGTGGTGCGAGGAGATTAAGCTTGTGACTATCCAGATCGTGAGTGCGTTTGCGGCGTAGGACAGCAATTCGCAGACACATTCGATAAGTTGATCTGTTCCATGTCGAGCGAAACTGGGATTGCTAAATGCGCAACAGTAAACGAAGCATGTGGAACTCTGGGATTCCGTCTGGCCGTAGGGTTTTACCCATGCGCATTTTGCAATTGCATTGCTGCCCGCGGTGCACTTGCATCGAAATCGTGGAGTTGCGCGGTTGAGCGTTGAGATTGTTGTTGAGAGCGAAGGCGTCTGGAAAATGAATTGGATATCAGTGCGTGTAGAGAAAGCAGACTTAAACAAATGTTGAGATCGCTGTTCGGCGCCGCTTCGAATGGAGGAAGCGGTGCAAGCGTTACCGCGGCTTCGCTGTGGTAATGGCTCCCGGCGGATTTGGTAACCGCCTTCTTGCAACACTTCCGCGATCAGACTTCGATCTGCTGGCGCCCGAGCTGGAGACGGTCGTCCTCGATCACAACGCGGTGCTCTCGCGAGCGGGCGAGCAGGTCGATTACGTCTTCTTTCCTCATGCCGGCGCCATCTCGCTGATGGTCGACATGGCGGATGGCCGGACGGTTGCAACCGCAGTGATCGGGCGTGATGGGGTCGTAGGCAGTCTTTCGGTGCTGGGGCCGTCGCCTTCGGCCATTACCGCCATCGTTCGGGTGGCGGGCACCGCCTCTCGGATTTCCGCGTCGCGATTTCACGCCGCTTTTGCCCGGAGCCCTGCGATCCGCCACGCAATCCAGAGCCACGTTAGAGCGATGCTCATACAGTTTCAGCTCGGCTCGGCCTGCCATGCGCTGCATCCGGTCGAAGCCCGCATGTCGCGTTGGCTGCTTCAGTTGCGCGACTGCGTCGACCAAGACGTCCTTCCGCTCACCCAGCAGGAGCTGTCGCAAATACTCGGTGTCCGACGAACGACGGTGACGCTCTTGATGCGCAATCTGCGCGCGTCCGCTGCAATCATCTCTGATCGAAGAGGCCAGATCGAAATCGACCGGTCCCGACTGGCGGCGGCCGCCTGCGAGTGCCACGACACCATGCGGCGCGAAATCGAGGAGGTGTTCTCGATGGGGATGGGCCGATCACGCGAAACGGCCTTTTCGCGAGATCGGCGAATCCTGACCAGCGAACCCGGCGGCGCAGGGTAAGCTGCTTTCAATTGGGTCGAGACACGCCGCAACCTTGCACGATTGCCCTCCTCCTTCCGGGGAAGTCAGGAGGGCGCTGGTGAACTAAAAGCCAGTTGCCGGAGAGAGAAGGACGGAGCGTCGAACCTGATCACGTTCTCTCGGGTCGATCACTGTCTCCTGCAGATTTGCATTGCGCCTCGATTTTCGCAAGCTCGCGCAGCACCGCCGCCACCTCGCGCAGTTCGTTGCGCGCGGGGCCCGGCTTCAGTCGTCGTGCTTCGTCAAGAAATTCTCTGGCCTGCATCAGGAAGACGGAGCGTGCATTGGTTGTTTGCGCCCGCGCCATCGTGTCCCTCCAGATTACGATCCACGAGCTGTGGGGACGGTCAGGCCGTGTGCCACGGCTGCGGCGCTGCGCGAGCGCTCGGCTCATCCACCCAGCCTTCCTGTGCAAACCAGGCGTGATCGGCCTGACAGATCGGACAATGGGTGCGCCTGAAAAACACAATGCTGCGCAAAAAACTCTCGCGATCGGCCTTGATGCCGGTGGGGATAGCGCGGCCGCTTCGCGGGCATTTGATCATGACCATTCCCATGTGACCTCCCTTTGCACGTCAGCTTGCATTCCGAAACAAAGGCCGGCCCGTCATTGCGCCTCTTATTGGTGCGGCTACTTGGGGGGCATCGCGCACCCGGCCATTATCGGTCGAGCATGTGGGGGCATGTTCGTGGCGAGGCTTGTTCCGACGGGCCGGTTTCCCTCCTGAAGGACTCCTGGACGAGAGCTTTTTAGCTGGGCGGATGCAGGACCTTGGCGAAGTACTTCTTGATCGGCTCGCCGGCTTCTTTCGCAAGCTTCTCCCCAAGCCCCCACAATTCCTTGTTCTGGGCGGACGCGGTGTCGAAGGTCTTGCGCGCTTGCGCAACGGACAAGGTGAAAACATCCGGGACTGACTTGCTACCCAGGGCCTGCGCGAAGAAGTCGATCGCGGACACCGTATTGGCGTTCGACATTTCGATCAGCTTGGCCGCGTAGTCGGTTGCGCCCTTGGCATTGCTCGAATACGTCTCACACAGCGCTTCCGCCATCTCCGCCGACGCGACCTTGATTTTCTCGCAGCCTTGCTGTGCGCTGGCGACCCCCTGCTCGGCGAAACCGCCGATCGCGCTAGGCAACGGGATATTCGGGAACCCGAACAACGGAATTGCGTAACCATTCGTCCCGTTCAGTCCAACTTTCACTTCGCTTTCACTCACGGCACCATCCTCGTTCTCAAGCGGCATCATTTCCCGAGAGGTTGACTTGCCTCATGGGACTGGAGGCGAGGACATGTCCCCGCTTCCGTGTTCGATCAGATTCAAAGGAGCTCTTAACCCCGGCCCTGAGATGCCATCATGCGCGAAGCAAGCGGACGCTGTCGGTTCGATGTGCGACTCTCGGTGAAATTTTTCTCTCAGATGTCAAGACACGCAGTCGTCATATCTACAGGAATTGTGCTGTGCGGTGGGAGCCTCGTCAGGGGTGTGAGGCACTCCGCGCGAGCGCGCTCTGAATCGTTCCTGCGTCGGTGGCGGGGCGCCGCGCCATTTCGGAGTATGCTATCGCCGCCAAAACCGGCCAGCTCTCCGACCCAGTCCAGTTGAAGCACTGTCGCCGTAATGCAAATCGCCGTGGCGAAGGAACTAGCGGCGCGCCATTCTACCCTCGAGCACGCGTCTCGCTACGACGCGACCCAGCCTTGGCGCGAGCCGACCTTGTCGTTATGCGCAGGCCATCGGGGTGCGGCTCTGAGATTCGGGTCCAACTGCTCTCGCCGCCAAAGGCAAGCGGCCATCGACACGCAGCCGACTGTGACCAGTAGTCCATGCGCCGCGCGGAGGGGCTGCGCGCCAAGGAATTGCGGAATGTATAAAGGACATCCCGATGGCAACGGGGACGCCGCTTGCCTTTGGATAGCGACAGGAGCGCCAATGCGCCGTTGCGGTCCCACCTGCATCGGCCCGCGGTGCCCCGGCTCTGCAGCGCACCGCCGAAGGAGCGCTGCGCTGCGTCCGGGGCGCGAGAGCGCCGCGCGAGCAATTACCCGCAATTCCAGATCGGGCCAATCGGCGTTCGCGTCCAGCATGGCCCGAAACTGCCGCCATTGTAGCGGCCGCCGCCGAAGCCGGGGCGGCCGAAATAGTGCCACTCGCCATCCCAACGGTAATACTGAGGTACCGGGTCGATGTACCAGTGGCGCCGGTCTGCGCGCGACAGACGACGCATTGCGTCCTTCTGCTTGTAGAGCGGGATGCTGTTGCTGAGCGGCTGTCGATAGCCCGGCAGGAAGCCGTAGCCTTGCCAGACCGGCTTGGGCCGCTTTTGAATCGACGCAGCCGGCGCGACGGCAGGGAGCAGCGACAGGATGACAGCAACAGATAGACACACAAGGCGAGACATGAATCGACCATAGTCGGTCAGTTGCGCGGAGGCCATTCAAATTCGGGTGCAGAGTTCTGCGCGACGTTGCGCAGAATGATTCCTTAGCTGATCACGCCCTTGCGGATCAGGAAGCAGCCATAAGCTCGGCTGTCGCCCACCTGCACGACGCCGAAGCCCGCCGCCGCCGCGCGATAGAAATGCGTGCGTGAGAGTTTGCCGGGAGCAACGGGGCCGCCGGCCGCGCGTTCGATCTCCGCCAACACGGCGCGCTGCACGTCCGGGACTCGATCGGAATCGTCCACCGGCATCATCACGCGCACCGGATCGGGATCGAAATCGTCGAGCGGATAGAGCGTCATGATTGCGCGGACGGCCGTCTCCATGCGCATGCCAGGCAACTGGATCAGGCGCTGCGACGAGGTCGCCGCGGCAATGCGGGTTGCGGGATGGTTCGCGTCGACGACCACGAGATCGTCGCCGTGGCCCATCGAGGCGAGCAGCCGGAGCAGGTCGGGTGTCAGGATCGGATCGATCGATTTCAGCATGTGACGGACTGTCCTCCCAAGCGATGGCTAACCATAGCAGGTTCCAAACGTGATTCAGATCACGGAGCCTACCATCGTGATCGTGATCACGGACGTCAAACTCGAACGCGGTCAGGCTTCTTCGCAACCAATCTCGCATCGAGATGAGTGCCAAAGGAGCACGCCATGTTCCGCCTAAAGCATTTCCTGATGACTGCGGGTCTTCTGGGAAGCCTGTTCGGCTTCGCCTGCGGACCCGTTTCCGCGCAAGTCGCCCCGGTTGCACCGGCTCCCACTGTGCTGCAAGGCCCGGAGCAGCGGGTCGCGCTGGTGATCGGTAATGCGAACTACCAGAACGCGCCGCACCTTGCGAACCCCGACGATGACGCGCAATCGATGGCGCAGTTCTTGAACTCGGCCGGCTTCGAAGTGGTCGCCGCGACCGACTTGACCCAGAACGACATGCTGCGCGTCGTCCAGGACTTTTCCGCCAAGGTCGCTTCGCGCGGTCCGAACACGGTGGCGATGGTCTACTACGCCGGTCACGGCGTGCAGCTCGCCGGCGAAAACTATCTCGTTCCCGTCGACGCCAAGGTCTCGAGCCCGACCGAGCTCGTCAACAATTCGGTGCGCCTGGTCGACGTGATGTCGACGCTGGAGACGATCCCGAGCCGCATGCGCATCGTCATCCTGGATGCCTGCCGCAACAACCCCTTCCCCCAGATCAACGACGCCGGCCGCGGCCTTGCCATTGTCGATGCGCCGAACGGCTCGATCGTCGGCTACTCGACCGCACCGGGGGCCGAAGCGCTCGACGGCACCAACGGCCACAGCCCCTACACGCAGGCCTTCCTGAACGTCGCGCGCGAGCCCAACGTGCCGATCGAGCAGCTGTTCAAGCGCGTGCGCCTGCAAGTGAACCAGACCACCAGCGGTGCGCAAATCCCATGGGAAAGCTCGTCGCTGACCTCTGATTTCACCTTCTTCGGCGACACCGCCGTTGCCGCCAACCGCGCGCCGGTGAAAGCGCCAGTGGTGCAAATGGCCTCCAACCTGCCGAGCCGCTCGACCCGCCAGGCCTATGACTACGTCGTGTCCGAGGGCCGGCCGGAATATTATCAGGAGTTCATCCAGATGTACCCGCACGACCCGCTTTGCGACCACGTCCGCTGGCTGCTCAACAATCTCCTGATCTCGCAGGCCTGGCACAAGGCTGTGCTCGCGAATTCGCCTGTTGCCTACAAGAGCTTCCATGACAGCTTCAGCAACAGCCCCTATGCGCATGTCGCGCTGAAGCTGCAGGCGCAGCCGAAGGAGATCCCGTTGATGCAGGCGACCAAATTCCTGGCGCCGCAGAACATCGCCCCGACGCTTAAGATCGGCAATCTCGGTCAGCCCAAATACATGCCGCTGATGCAGCAGGACAATGGCGGCGCGCATGTAAACGGCAATTTGCCAGTCGTGCAGAAGCCGCTCGATGGCAACCTGATCGGCAAGCTCGGCAATGGCGGCCACATCGTCAACCTGCCGGCGGGCAACAACCAGCCGAACCAGCAGAACGGCACTTCGTCGCAGACCCCGGGCAAGATCGTCACCCTGCCTGCGCCGACCAACACCATGCCGAATGGCGGCAACGCCAACGGCAAACCCGGCAAGATCGTGAGCATGCCGGTCAATGTCGGCAAGGGCGGCCCGAACGTCGAGGCGAAGCCCGTTCAGAACCAGAACCACCCGATCCGCATCAACAATGGCAACACCGGTATCGTGAAGCTCAACACCAATGCGGCGAACAAGGTGCAGGTCCAGAATAACGTAGCGAACAATCGTCCGCAGCTCAACTCGATGCCGACCCGCATGGTCAACAGCGGCAACAACTTTCGCCAGTCGATGAACCAGGCGCCGAGCATGGGCGGCAACAATCGCCGGAGCTTCATGCACTGATCGCGCGGAGAAGGTGCGCGCCCTCCCCCGCTTGCCGGGGAGGGTTGGGGGAGGGTGCTTCCACAGTCGAGGACCCCCGAGAGGAAAGAGCCCCCACCCGGCGCTTCGCGCCGACCTCCCCCGCAAAGCGGGAGAGGTTGCACCGAGCAAGGGGCGAGCTGAATCCGCCAAGCACAATGCGAAAGGGGTAGAGCGGCAACGCTCTGCCCCTTTCTGGTCATTCCAGATTGTGCCATGAGGCGCAGGCCGCGCTCATGCGCGCCCCGGAATGATGCTAGCTAAGCCACCAGCTCGGCGAACAGATCCGCATCGACATTACCGCCGGAGAGCACGATGACGACGTTCTTGCCGGCGACGTCGAGACGTCCCGCCAGCAGAGCGGCAAGGCCCACGGCGCCGCCCGGCTCCACCACGAGCTTGAGCTCGCGATAGGCAAACGCCACGGCAGCACCGACTTCGGCATCCGACGCGGTGACACCGCGCGCGAGCAGCTTGCTGTTGATCGCAAACGTCATCTCGCCGGGCATCAGGGCCATCAGCGCATCGCAGATGGTGCGGCCTGCCGGCGGATGCGGCTCGCGATGACCCGCGGTCAGCGAAATGCCGTGATCGTCGAACGCCTCCGGCTCCGCGACTACGATTTCGGCCAGCGGATAGCGCGCCTTCACGGCCGTCGCGACGCCCGCGATCAGGCCGCCGCCGGAAGCCGGCGCCACCACGATGTCGGGGGCAAGGCCGAGGCCCGCCATGTCCTCGGCGATCTCGCGGCCGGCGGTGCCCTGCCCCGCAATCACGAAAGGATCGTCATACGGCTTGACCAGCGTCGCACCGCGCTTCTCGGCAATGCCGCGCGAGATCGCCTCGCGGTCGTCGCGGTCGCGATCGTACAGCACGACCTCGGCGCCGTAGGATTTGGTGCGCTCGCGCTTGGACAGCGGCGCATCCGCAGGCATCACGATGGTCGCCTGCATGTCGAGGATCTTCGCCGCGGCCGCCACGCCCTGGGCGTGGTTGCCGGAGGAGAACGCGACGACGCCGCCGGCGCGCTTGTCCTGCGGAATCGAGAATACCTTGTTGAAGGCACCGCGGAACTTGAACGAGCCGGTGCGCTGGAGCATCTCCGGCTTCAGGAAGACCTTCGCGCCGACGCGCTCGTTGAGCACGGGGAAAGACAACAGCGGGGTGCGGATGGCGTAAGGCGCGATCACGCGCGCTGCGGCGTCGATGTCGGCGGGGCCGACCGGGAGGAGCTGTTCGGTCATATCAGACCTTATCGCGGCCTGGGAGCCGCGAGCAAGACACCTCCCCGCGAGGATTTTTGGTCGATTAGGCCACGAAGCGCGGCTGTTCCGCCCCGTTCCGGCAGGGCAGCACCGCGCCCAGTCCCTCGATGCTGGCGACGAAAGCCCGGGCCGAAGCCTCCCAGGTGTAATTGGCGGCGAACGCGACGCAGTCCTGCCTGGAGATGTCGAGCGCGGCGAAGCAGGCGTTGCGCAGATCGTGATCGAGCGCGCCGACCGGCGCATTGCCGATCACGTCGCGGGGCCCCTTCACCGGAAAGGCCGCCACCGGCAAGCCGCTTGCGAGCGCTTCCAGCAGGACCAGGCCGAACGTGTCGGTCTTGCTCGGGAACACGAAGACGTCGGCCGCAGCATAGATTTCCGCCAGCGCCTCGCCGTGCTTCTCGCCGAGGAAGATCGCGTCGGGATAGGCCTCTTCGAGCGAGGCCCGCGCCGGACCGTCACCAACGATCACCTTGGTGCCGGGCAGGTCGAGGTCGAGAAAGGCCTCAAGGTTCTTCTCCACCGCGACCCGGCCGACCGAGAGGAACACCGGCGCCGGCAGACAGAGGTCGATCGCGCGGGGATGGAACAAATGGGTATCGACGCCGCGCGGCCACAGCACGACGTTGTCGAAGCCGCGCTCGGCGAGCTCGCGCGCGAGCGCAGGCGTGGCCGCCATCACGGCGCGACTGGGCGCATGGAAGCGGCGCAGCGCGCGCCAGATCAGCGAGCCCGGCACCGGCACGCGAGCACGGACATATTCTGGAAAGCGGGTATGGAAGCTGGTCGTGAACGGCAGCTTGCGCTGGCGGCAATAGCGGCGGACCATCAGGCCGATCGGCCCCTCCGTCGCGATGTGGATGCTGTCCGGGCGTGCTTCTTCGATCAGCTTTGCAATTCGCGCCGGGCGCGGCATGGCGAGGCGCACGTCGCGATAGCTCGGCATCGCAAAGGTGCGGAACGATTGCGGCGTCAGGAACGTGAACGCGACGCCGAGCCCCTCTGCCGCGTCGGCCAGCTTGGTCAGCGTCCGAACCACACCGTTGACTTGCGGGTGCCAGGCGTCGGTCGCGACCAAGATGCGCATCAGGCAGCTCTTGCCGCGACCTGCGGGACGGTTGCCGGCTTCTGCAAATGATCCGCCCAGGTGATGATCTCGAAACGGCCGTCGTCGTGCTCGACCAGCGCGGTGCAGCTCTCGACCCAGTCGCCGCAATTCATGTAGCGAATGCCGGCCTCGTCGCGGATCACGGCGTAATGGATGTGGCCGCAGATCACGCCGTGCGCGTCGTGACGTCGCGCTTCGGCGGCGAGCGCCTGTTCGAACGCGCCGATATAGTTCACGGCGTTCTTGACCTTCTGTTTGGCCCATTGCGACAGCGACCAATAGGGCACGCCGAACAAGCGGCGGAAGAAGTTGACGAGGCGGTTCATCTGGATCGCGAAATCGTAGGCCTTGTCACCGAGATGAGCGAGCCAGCGCGCGTTCTGCACCACGAGGTCGAAGATGTCGCCGTGAATGACGAGATAGCGCTTGCCGTCGACGCCGGTATGAACGGTGTTCTCGACCACGTCGATGCCGCCGAAATGCGTGCCGTAATAGTTGCGCAGGAACTCGTCGTGATTGCCGGGAATGTAGATGACCTTGGCGCCCTTGCGCGCCTTGCGCAGCAGCTTCTGGACGAGGTCGTTATGGGATTGCGGCCAGTGCCAGCTCGATTTCAGCGCCCAGCCGTCGACGATGTCTCCGACGAGATAGATGGTGTCCGCATCGTGGTAGCGCAGGAAGTCCAGCAGAAGATCGGCTTGAGAACCGCGGGCTCCGAGATGGACGTCGGAGATGAACAACGTGCGAAAGCGCCGCTCCGGGCTCTCGTCACTCACATCGTAACTTCCCATGCGCCAGCCTGTAACAATGTCCCGTGACAGGGGGATGACCGATTGAACTTTTGAGGCACCTTCCGATACGAATCACGCCTTGCCTCGCCTGCCCTGCGAATATCAGTCGCATGCGACAATCAGGCGACATGGCGCGCAGAGCCAGATCAGGTTCGCACTGGAAGCCCGGAGGGCAGGCCGCTCCCTCTCCCGCTTGAGCGAACGGTCGTCAGTAGAACTTGTGGAAATGATGGATCGGCCCGTGGCCGTGGCCGACGCTGAAGCGGTCGGCGGCGCCAATCGCAGCGCTGATCCAGGCCTTGGCGTTGCGGACCGCCTGCTCGAGCGCCTCGCCTCTGGCGAGACCCGCCGCGACGGCCGAGGACAGCGAGCAGCCGGTACCATGGGTGTTCTTGGTGGCAAGGCGGGGCGCCGCGAGCGCGATGACGTTGTCGGCATCCAACAGATAGTCGACGCTCTCCGCGCCCTCGCCGTGTCCGCCCTTGATCAGGACCGCGCGGCAGCCGAGCGCCAGCAGGCGGCGCCCCTGGCTTTCGATCTCGGCCTCGTTGGCCGCGACCGGTGCATCGAGCAGCGCAGCGGCCTCGGGCAGGTTCGGCGTGATCACCGAGGCCAGCGGTATCAGTCTCGTGCGCAACGCCTTGACGGCGTCGGAGGCCAGCAGCCGGTCGCCGGATGTTGCCACCATCACGGGATCGAGCACCACGTGCCGGGGCGCCCAGCGCGACAGCGCGGCCGCGATCGCGTCAATGCTGGCGGCCTGGGCCACCATGCCGATTTTCACAGCGCCGACATCAAGATCGGAAAACACCGCATCGATCTGCGCGGTGACGAACTCGGCCGGCACTGCGTGAATACCCGTGACGCCGCGCGTGTTCTGCGCCGTCAACGCCGTGATGGCGGAGGCGCCATAGACGCCGAGCGCGGCAAAAGTCTTCAGGTCCGCCTGGATGCCGGCGCCCCCGCTCGAATCGGAGCCGGCGATGGTGAGCGCCACGGGCGTCCTCATCGCGGGAGACATCTGCTTGATCCGGACACCGCCATGGCCTGTCCTAGCGCGATCGTGGAACACCAGCAAGCGCGACCAGCTGCAAGCGACGCTGATTCGCGACACCGCCGTGCTCCAGCGAAGCAAGCGGACGCGGCCGCAATCGTTCAGGCTTTGCAAAATGCAACCTCACCCTTCTCTTGGTGTGGTCTTGCCCCTCAGCGTGCTTCGCCGATGCGTGAGACGTCAAGTGGTGGACTGTCCGCCGCCGCCAGTTGAGGGCCGCCCGGACCCGAAAGTCCATTTGGCGCGGGAGCCTTGCGCGAAAATGTCGAGATCAGGACGAGCTCGGGCTCCGGCATGATCATGGCCTTCGGATCGCGCCCAGCTTGAATCCGGGCCGCGCGCATGCGCAAGCGATCGTGCTGACCGAGCCGTATCGCAAGGTCGAGCTCGCGCAGCGGCTCAGGGATGCATTCGCCGCGGCGGCCGTCACCTGCTGAGCGCCGGACCGACATCTGGCGGCAGGCAAGTTCGCTTGCTAAATCCGGCCGATTTTGGCCTATTAGCCGGCTAGATGTGCTTTCGGAGTGACCGCGATGGTTCCCTTTTTCGTCCAGATCAAATGCAAGCTCGGCCAGTCCTATGTGGTCGCCAATGCGCTCGCCGAAGCCGAGATCGCCTCCGAGATCTACTCCACGGCCGGTCAATACGACCTCCTCGTGAAGTTCTACGTCGACAAGGACACAGACATCGGCCATTTCGTCAACGAGAAGGTGCAAGTGCTGCCAGGCATCCAGGACACCCTCACCATCATCACCTTCAAGGCGTTCGGCACCGGCTAACGGGCGTCATCGATGCGGGATGAGTTTGGTTATATCGATGCGAGCCAACGGTTCACCTCTCCCGAAGGGAGAGGTCGGATCGCATCGATAGATGCGATCCGGGTGAGGGGTTACAGTCTGACGAGCTAGCCTTCATCACGCACTAGCTGCCCTGCTTGCGCTTGGGCGGGGTCGGGCCGTCCACCGGCGGCAGCGATTTGACGTAGTCCGCCATGGCCGCGAGATCCGCGTCCGGCAGTTGCGAGGTGTTCTTGATCACGCGCGTCATCGCGCCGCCGACGCTGTCGCCATCGGGCAGTTCGCCAGTCTTGAGGAAATAGGCGATGTCCTTCGCGCTCCACTCGCCAAGGCGCTTCTGGGTGATGTTGGGGACCCAGCCCTCGCCTTCCGGATTGGGCCCGCCGGCAAACCGCTCGCTCGCGATGATGCCGCCAAGCGCGTTGCGCGGGCTGTGGCATTCGGCGCAATGGCCCAAACTGTTCACGAGATAGGCGCCGCGATTCCATGCCGGCGACTTCGCGCCGTCGGCGACGAACGGCTTGCCGTCCAGAAACAAGAATTTCCAGATGCCGACATTGCGCCGGATGTTGAAGGGAAAACTGACGTCATGGTCGCGCACCTTTCCCGCAACAGGCGGTAGCGTTTTCAGATAGGCAAAGAGGTCGAGCACATCCTCACGCTTGGCGTGCCGATAGGACGTATACGGAAACGCCGGAAAATAGTGCTGCCCGGCCGGCGAGACCCCGTGCATCACCGCGTTAACGAAATCGGCGTCGGTCCATTTGCCGACGCCGTCATTGGGATCGGGCGAAATGTTCGGCGCGTGAAACGTTCCGAACGGCGACTTGATCGCGACGCCGCCACCGAGCCTGAGACGATCAGGCTGATTGGGAACGGCATGGCAGGACGCGCAGCCGCCGGCGTTGAACATCACCTCGCCATTGGCAAGATCAGGCGCGTGCGGCGGCGTGGTGCCCGCGGCTGCCACTACGGGCGCGCTGAGCCACCAATAGACGCCACCTGCGGCAAGCGCGGCAAGCAGCGCCACGAGAATTGTTCGTTGCAACATGCACGTCCATTCGTTCTTGCGGCGAACCTACGACCGATCTCCGCGCGGCTCCAGCCACGAAGAATTTAGCCCCGCCCCCGCCGGAGACGGGAATAAACTGAAACGTCGGCTGTTGGAAGTTTAGCAGCCCAAACGGGTTCAGCAGGGAGAATGTCATGAACAAGACCGTCATCGCCATGTCAGTGCTCGCGGCCGCTGCTTTTGCAGGGCCGGCCAGCGCCGAAAAGCTGAAAGCAACGCTCGACGCCAAGTCCGAGGTGCCGGCAACGACCAGCAGCGGCACCGGAACGGCCGATCTGGACTACGATGCGGCCAGCAAGAAATTGTCCTGGACTGTCACCTATTCCGGGCTCTCTGGCCCTGCCACAGCCGCTCATTTTCATGGCCCGGCCGAAGCGGGCAAGAACGCCGGCGTTGCGGTCGCGATCCCGAATGCGACATCGAGCCCGGTCAAAGGCGAAGCGACGCTCACCGAGGCGCAGGCCGCCGATCTGCTCGGCGGCAAGTACTACATCAACATCCACACGGCGGCGAACCCCGGCGGCGAGATCCGCGGCCAAGTGACGAAGTAAGCGCAAACGCTGCGTCGTCGCGGAAGGGCCGGGCGCAGGAGGGGCGCCCGGCCTGTTCGATTCTCGCCACGCTCAAGCCGCGTTCAGTGCCTGCGTGAGATCTGCGATCAGGTCCGACGGATGTTCGATGCCGATCGACAGCCGGATCGTGGAATCGAGGACACCGATTTTCCGGCGGATGTCGGCGGGAACGCCGGAATGGGTCATCGTCGCGGGGAGGCTGGCAAGCGATTCCGTTCCGCCGAGGCTCACCGCGAGCTTGAAGATCTGGAGCGCGTCGAGAAATTTGACCGCCGCGTCCTTGCCGCCGACGATGTCGAACGAGAACGTGGAGCCGGCCCCCGAGCATTGCTGTGCGAACACGCGTCCGGCCGGCGACGTATCCTCGTGGTGACCGAGATAATGGACCTTCGCCACCTTGGCGTGACCGCGCAAAAAGTCGGCCACGAGGCGCGCATTCGCATCGGCCTTCTCCATGCGCAGGCTCAGCGTCTCCAGCGACCGGTTGATCATCCAGCAGGAATGCGGATCGAGCTGGGTACCGATAGCGCCGCGCAGCGCCTTGATGCCCTTCATGATTGCTTTGGAGCCGAGCGCGGCGCCGGCGATCAGGTCGGAATGACCGCCGACATATTTCGTGAGCGAGTACAAGGAAATGTCCGCGCCATGCTCGATCGGCCGCTGAAACACCGGTCCGAGCAGCGTATTGTCGCAGGCGATGATCGGTGTGTGCCCCTGGCTCTTCCCGATCGTCTCGGCGACACGGCGCATCATCGCAATGTCGACCAGCCCGTTGGTCGGGTTGGCGGGAGTTTCGATCAGAATCATCGACACCCGGCCCTTGCGCATGGCCTCCTCCGAGGCCTGGCGGACCGCAGCTTCGTCAACGCCATCGGCGAAGCCGACGGCGCCGATCGACAGACGCGCAAGCGTGTTCGTCAGCAGGGTTTCCGT
The DNA here is from genome assembly GCF_023074095.1 of Bradyrhizobium sp. 137. Classification (NCBI taxonomy): domain Bacteria; kingdom Pseudomonadati; phylum Pseudomonadota; class Alphaproteobacteria; order Hyphomicrobiales; family Nitrobacteraceae; genus Bradyrhizobium; species Bradyrhizobium sp. 137. The sequence continues at coordinate 125,038 of NZ_JADPKU010000127.1, read as the reverse complement.
CCCGCCATAGAGCGGCTGGGAGTGCAGAATGACATCGCCTGGGCGGACGAAGGCAAGGATCGTCGTCGCAATGGCCGCCATGCCGGATGAGAACAGGGCGCAGCTCTCGGTGCGTTCGTAGATCGAGAGCCGGTCCTCGACGATCTCGCTGTTGGGGTGATTGAAGCGCGAATAGACCAGGCCCGCACCCATCCCTTCCGGCGGCTCGCGCCGGCCGGCGACGAAATCGAAGAAGTCCTGGCCGTCATCGGCCGTCTTGAAGACGAAGGTCGAGGTCAGGAACACCGGCGGCTTGATGGCGCCTTCCGATAGTTGCGGATCATAGCCATAGGTCAGCATCAAGGTTTCCGGATGCAGCATATGGTTGCCGATGTGCGTCTTCGACGGGAACGGTTTTGCCATGGCCTGTCTCGCTGTTGCTTCAGTTCCTCGCCGGGCGTTGGAACCCTGATGTCATGAGGCAGTCAGGCGCGAGATGCGCCAGCATGCAACAGCTCACATCAATGCCGCCGCGGCTGGAGCAAAGATAACCGCTCTCACGGCGATCCGTCAGGCCTTGCGGACCGATTTCCCCCTGGGCCGTGCGCCAACGCAAAAAGGCGGCTGCTTGGCAACCGCCTTTCTCGATTTCCCGTACCCCGGATGATGTTGGCGTCAGCCGTTCTTCACGCGGTAGGTCTCGTGGCAGCCGCCGCATTCCTTGCCGATTGCAGGCATCGTCGCCTTAAGCGAGTCGAGATCCTTGATCTTGGCCTTGGCCTCGCCGACGAGCTTGGCAAAGCTCGCGACCCTCGCGTCGAAGCCGGCCTTGTCCTCCCAGACCTTCGGCGAGATGCTGTAGTCGCCGTCGAGCTTCACACCCTTGGCGCTGGCCGGAAACAGGTGCGGCAGCTTCTTGGCGGTATCCTCGAACTGCGCCAGCGCGCTGTTCACCGTAGCCTGATCATAGGGCTTCTCGCCCTTGACCATCGCCGAAATCGCGCCGGCGTTCTTGCCGTTGCCCTTCATGAGGGTTTGAACTTCCTTGGCAGAGTCCTGCTGCGCCCAAACCGCGCCCATACCGAACAGGAACGCGCCCCCGACAACCAACGCTCGCTTCATTCGCAAAGTCCTTTTTCCATGATGCAGGATCGTGCCGACCCTCCTGAGGCCAACACCGGTCGGCAGGGTTCATTCCATCGCGTGAATCACAGGCTATGGCGCCGGTGGTGCTCGTTGATCGCGATCCACACCCGCTCGGCCGTTGCCGGCATGTCGATATGGTCGATCTTGTATTCGCGCCAGAGCGCATCGACGATGGCGTTGACGACGGCCGGACAGGAGCCGATCGCGCCGGCCTCGCCGGCCCCCTTGACGCCCAGCGGGTTGGTCTTGCAGGGGACGTTGTTGGTCTCGAACACGAAGGCCGGCCCGTCCGCCGCGCGCGGCACCGCGTAGTCCATGAAGGTCGCGGTGATGAGCTGGCCGTCGCCCGCGCCATAGACCACCTGCTCCATCAAGGCCTGGCCGATGCCCTGCATGGCGCCGCCATGCACCTGCCCCGCCAAGAGCAGCGGATTGAGTGTCTTGCCGAAATCATCGACGATCACATAGTTGACGATTCTGATGATGCCGGTGGCCGGATCGATCTCGACCTCCGCCAGATGCGTGCCGTTGGGATAGGTGCCGTCCGCGCTGGCGAAGGTCGCGCTGCCGTTCAGCTTCGACGGATCGGCGCCGGGCCGCTTGGCGAGGTCGGCGAAGGAGATCGAGCGGTCGGTGCCGGCGATCCGGATCACGCCGTCGGTAATTTCGAGATCGCCCGCGCTCGCTTCCAGCGCCTGCGCTGCGAACTCCTTCAGCTTCTTGCCCAGCTCGCCAGCAGCACGCTCCACGCAAACGCCGCCGGTGGGTATCGAGGCTGAACCGCCGGTGCCGAGACCTGTCACGATCTCGTCGGTGTCGCCCTGGCGGATGTGCACACGCTCCGGCGGCAGGCCGAACTGTTCGGCGACGATCTGCGCATAGGCCGTCTGATGGCCCTGCCCGCTCGATTGCGTGCCGATCAGGACGGTGACGTCGCCATTGGGATCGAGACGGACATTGGCGGTCTCCTCGCCCATCACGCCACAGATCTCGACATAGCTGGCAAGCCCGATGCCGCGGATCAGCCCTTGCTTCTTGGCCGCCTTGGCGCGCTTTCCGAACTCCTTCCATTCCGCGATCTCCATCGCGCGCTTGAGATGCGCGGCGAAGTCGCCGGAATCGTAGATCTTGCCGGTCGCGGTCTTGTAGGGCAGCGCTTTCGGCGGGATGAAATTCTTGCGGCGGATGGCGTCCGGCGTCATGTCAAGCTTTCGCGCGCAGGCGTCGACGAGACGTTCGATGACATAGGCCGCCTCCGGCCGCCCGGCGCCGCGATAGGCATCGACCGGTACACTGTGGGTGAAGATGGTGCGCACCCGGCAGTGGAAGGCCTGGATGTCGTAGAGGCCAGGCAGCATGCCGGCCCCGCCATGCGGGATGTAGGGCCCGAAGGTCGACAGATACGCGCCCATGTCGCCCATCAGGTCGCAATCCATCGCGAGGAACTTGCCGTCCTCGGCTAGCGCCATCTTCGCGGTGGTGACGTTGTCGCGGCCCTGCGCGTCGCCCATGAAATGCTCGGTGCGGTCGGCCGCCCACTTCACCGCCTTCTTCAGCTGTCGCGCGGCGACTGCCATCAAGGCGTATTCCCGATAGGGAAACAGTTTTGTGCCGAAGCCGCCGCCGACGTCGGGGCAGATCACCCGCATCTTGTCGGTGGGGATATTGAGCACGTTCTGGCAGAGGATGTCGCGCAGGCGATGGCTGCCCTGGCTGCCGACGGTGAGCGTCAGATGGTCGCGCTTGGCGTCGTATTCGCACACGGCCGCGCGCGTCTCCATGAAGCTCGCGACCACGCGCGGATTGACGATGGAGATTTCGGCGACTGCATGCGCCTTGGCGAAGGCGGCTTCGGTCGCTTTCTTGTCGCCGATCGAGACGTCGAACAGCACGTTGCCGGGCTTGTCCGGCCAAACCTGCGGGGCCCCGGGCTTCACGGCGTTCACGACACCGGTCACCGCCGGCAGCGGGCTCCATTTGACCTCGATCGCCTCGATCGCGTCGCGGGCCTGGTCGATGGTCTCGGCGACGACGAAGGCGACGGCATCGCCGACATGGCGCACCTCATCCTTGGCCAGGATCGGGTAAGGCGGGCCGGTGAAGGGATCCGTCTCGAGGTTGAATAGGCAGGGCAGATTGCCGAGATCCGCAACGTCATCTGCGGTCAGGATCAGCGCGACGCCCGGCAAGCCGCGGGCGCGGCTCACGTCGATCGTGTATTTGGCATGCGCGTGCGGCGAGCGCAGCATCAAGCAGCGGAGCGCGGCCTGCGGCGCGTAATCGTCGGTGTAGCGGCCCTTGCCGCGGATGAGTGCGTCATCCTCTTTGCGCAGCACGCTTTGGCCAACGCCGAACTTGATGGGAGCCGCCATTTTCTTTCCCGTTCTCATGGTTGTTTTGCCGGCATATTGCCGTGGAAAAACCGGCAAGGCAAACGGGTTTGGGCATGCAGGGTCCGCCAAACTCGTTCGCCGCCCTCACCTGTCAGAGCGGGATGGGCGCAAAGGTCGCAGCCCGGTCATTTTCCTGCGAAGATCGGTCCGGTTATTGGCATGATAGTTGCCGAACCAACCCCGCGGCGCACTCCTATGAACAAGCAGCCGTGCTGACCGCCGCTTGCTCGCAAATCGCATGTCTGCTTCTGACGCCGGTCAGTCACATCACACCACGGCTCCATAGATGCGTCGTGCTATCTCTCAGCCTATCGATAGCTCGTTGAGATGTGATGTAGTCGATCTCGCCACGCGTCAAGCCGATATCCATCAGCTCCCTATCACTCAGGTTCTGCAATTTGACTCGCGAGCCCTGGCGCCAGCGACGCTCCTGAAACGCACGCCAATATCGCTTGAGCAAGCCCGGGACGATTCGCGTCGATGCGGTCGTCGGTCCAGCAGCATACTGACCCGACAAAGCGTCGTCCGGCGCTGCAATGGACGCGTTGAAGTGCGCTGCCGCCAAAGCCTCGTCCATTGCCTCCTTCGCTAACACGATAGGCAAGTCGAGGCGGAGCGCCGCGCCATCGCGCTCAGTCCCGCATGGAATGTTCGTCAGTTGGGGTGGCATCGGATGCTCCTGCTGTTGAGCCGGCAGGGAGCGTGGCCAAACAAAAAGGCCCCGTCCGATGCCGGCGGGGCCTGGTGGAAATACGTCGTGGTCGATTCCTAGCGCACGACTCCTTCCACGGCCCGGCCGAAGCGGGTCATGTGGTTGAAGGTGACTTTGCGCGACGATTTGATCATGAGGTCCCAATAGCACGACAATCGTGCAAAATCAAGAGATGTGCGGAAGTTGATTGCAGCCTGAGGGCGAGCACAGCTCTAGCCATGCACGTCGGCCGCAGGCCGCGAAAAGCACCGGTCGCCCATGACGGCAGAATCGCCCCAGGCAGCGCCGGGCCTGCGGCATCACCGACGCCCTATGTCCGCTCGATAAGGTCCCAACGATTGCCGTAAAGGTCCTCAAACACCGCGACCATTCCATAAGGCTCACGGCGCGGCTCTTCGAGAAACTTCACGCCTCGCACTCGAAATGCTGCGTAATCGCGATCAAAATCGTCGGTCGCCAGGAACAGCAAGACGCGGCCGCCGCTCTGGTTGCCGATGGCCTGTGCCTGGGCCGGGTTCGCGGCCTTTGCCAGCAGAATGCCGCTCTCGGTGCTGCCAGGCGGCGCGACGACGACCCAGCGCTTCTCTTCGTCGAGACGCGTGTCTTCCCGAAGCTCAAATCCGAGCTTGTCGACAAAGAATGCAATCGCCTCGTTATAGTCTCGTACGACCACCGCGGTAAGGCTCAGATGTAGTCGCATGCAGAGCTACCAATTTGTTTCCACCTACGAACAACTGGTCGGAGCCACTATAGCTGGTTCAATCCTCAGTTGAGAACAGGGCCCTAACCGCGCACCAGCGAGACCAGCCAGCTGCGGCCGAACAGGACCAGGATCGCGAGCGCGTAGACGATGGTGCCGCCGACCGCGAGCAGGAGCAGCATCGCCTCGTCCCGGAAGTGCATCGCGCCCAGCCAAGAGCCGCTGAAGCGCGCAATCAGCCAGAAGGCGGCGGCAAGGATGATCCCGATTAGCAGGAATTTGATGACCGACAATAGCCAGGCGCGGTCCAGCACGAGAAAGCCTCGCCGCACGGCGAAGAACAGCACCAGCAGCAAATTGGTCCAGACACCGACGGCTGTTGCGAGCGCAAGACCAATCTGGGCGAGCGATCCCATCAGGGCAACCTTCAGGGCGACATTGACCGCAATCCCGGTCAGGGAGGCCCGGACCGGCGTTGCCGTATCCTTGCGCGCATAGAAGGTCGCGACCGCGCTGCGGATCAGCACGAAGGGGATCAGGCCGATCGCGTAGGCGGCGAGCGTTGCACCTGCGGTGGCCGCATCGGCCTTCGAGAACGCCCCGCGGGCGAACAGCGCGCGCATGATCGCGTCAGGCACAGTGATGAAGGCTGCGACGAACGGCACTGAGAACAGCAGCGTGAAGTCGAACGCACGGCGTTGCGCCTTCATCGCACCGTCGTGGTCGTTGGCCGTGATCCGCCGCGACATCTCTGGCAACAGCACCGTGCCGATGGCGATGCCGATCACACCGATCGGCAGCTGGTTGAGGCGGTCGGCGTAATAGAGCGCCGACAGCGCGCCTGCGGGCAGGAACGTCGCGATAATGGTATCGGCGAACAGCGCGACTTGTGTGCCCATCGAGCCCAGAGTCGCTGGTCCCAGCGCTTTGAAGAAGCCACGGACGTCCTCATCGAGCCTGAGCGGTGCGAAGCGCGGCAGGCCGCCGTGGCGAGCCAGATCGCCGGCGAGCAGGACATATTGCAGGAAGCCAGAGATCAGCACGCCCCACGCCGCCGCGTGCCCTGCGGTCGGAAACCAGGCGGCGACCGCCAACGTCATCATCATCGAGATGTTGAGAAAGATCGACGCCGCTGCGGCGCTGGCAAAGCGCTGCATCACGTTGAGCATGCCGCCATAGAGCGTCACCAGCGTGATCAGCAGGAGATAGGGAAACGTGACCCGGGTCAGCTCGATCGCGAGCTTGCGCTGCTCGGCATCGTCGGAAAAGCCCGGTGCAAGTATGCTCATGGCTTGCGGCATGAACAGCCAGGCGACGATCAGCAGCACGATTTGCGAAGCCAGCAGCAGCGTGAAAATGCGGTCGGCAAACAGTCGCGCTGCCCCCTCCCCGCATTCGCCGTGAACATGGGCATAAGCCGGCACCCAGGCCGCATTGAAGGCGCCCTCGGCGAAGATCGCGCGGAAATGATTGGGCAGCCGCAGCGCCACGAAGAAGGCGTCGGCCACGGGGCCGGCGCCCAGAATCGCCGCGAGCATGATGTCGCGGGCAAATCCCGTCACCCGCGAGAGCAGCGTGTAACCGCCAACCGTGAAGATGCGTCCGAGCATGCGGACTGTTTTAGAGCATGGCGAGATCAGGTCTAGGTGCAAACCGCAGCGAAGGTGTGCTCCCTCCCCCGCTTGCGGGGGAGGGTTGGGGAGAGGGTGGATCGACGACGAAGACTCCCCCAGAGGAGAGAACCCTCACCCGCGCCTTCGGCGCGACCTCTCCCGCAAGCGGGAGAGGTGAAAAGCTCAGCCCGCCAGCGCACCGCGCACGGCGGCGATGACCCGCTCCTGGTCCGCTTCAGTCAAATAAGCGTGCATCGGCAGGCTGATGACGTCCTGCGACAGGCTCTCGCAGCCGGGCAGGCCGCCTTCTGCAACCGGATAGTGCCTGTAGGCGGTCTGCTGATGCATCGACTTGCCGTAATAGATCGCGGTCGGCACGCCCTGGGCCTTCAGCGCGGCGGCAAAACCGTCGCGGTCGGTGCCTTCAGGCAGGCGGACGGTGTACTGCGCCCAGACCGATGTGCTGCCCGGCGCCAGGCGCGGCACGGTGACGACATTGGACAGGCCACGCGCGTAACGTTCCGCGACCCTGTTGCGGGCGGCGATCTCGTCGTCGAAAATCTTCAGCTTCTCGATCAGGATCGCGGCTTGCATGGTGTCGAGCCGGCCGGTCAGGCCGAGGCGGACGTTGTCGTATTTGTCGACGCCCTGCCCGTGCACGCGGATGCTGCGCAGCGTCGCGGCAAGCTCGTCGTCATCGGTGAAGATCGCGCCGCCGTCGCCGAAACAGCCGAGCGGTTTGGCCGGAAAGAAGCTGGTCGCGGTGGCGAGCGCGAGCGTGCCGAGCTTGCGGCCTTTGTAGCTCGCGCCGAACGCTTGCGCGGCGTCGTCAAGCACGAACAGCCCTTCGGCCCTGGCGATTTCGGCGATGGAATCGTGATCGGCAGGCTGGCCGAACAGATCGACCGGAATGACCGCGACGGGCTTCAGCCCCGCCTTGCGGGCGGTCACGATGCCGCGCTTCAGCGATTCCGGGCTCATGTTGAAGGTCGCCTCGTCCACGTCGACATAAACCGGCGTCGCGCCGGTCCGCGCCACCGGCGACGCTGTCGCGATGAAGGTGAAGGACGGACACAGCACGGCATCGCCGGGCCCGACATTCTTCGCCATCATCACCATCAGGATCGCGTCGGTCCCGCTGGCGCAGCCGATCACGTGCTTGGCGCCGCAATAAGCCGCAAGCTGCTTCTCGAGCTCGAAGACCTCAGGGCCGTTGACGAACTGGCAATGGTCGAGAACCCGCTTCACGGCGGCATCGAGCGAGGCGCCGAGCCGGCGGCGCTGCGCGCCGACATCGATGAAGGGAATGGGATCGGAACGCAGATGCTGGTTCATGGCGCTTTGCTGGTTTCTCGCGAAGTTGAGAGGTCGACATGGATAAAGAATTAGCCGGCGACGCGGCGCGGGGCCTTGCGGGCAGGCGCCGTGGCCGCGGGCCGCGATGGCGTCTCCAGGCACCGCGTCGCGATCTCGAGGCTGGCGACGCCTTCGTCGCCGGTCACCGCCGGCGTCTCGCCGTTAGCCACTGCCTTCAAGAACGCGATCAACTCGGCGCGGAGCGGCTCGTCATGGCCGACCGGCAGATGCCGCATCGAATAGCTGCCGTCAGGCTTGAAGCCGAAGCATTCGGTGACCTGGCGCGTCAACAGATCGCCCATCACGTATTTGCCGCGCGTCGCAACCGTGACGCTGCGCGCCTTGAACGGCGTCAGCCAGTTGGTGTTGATGTGGGCGAGCACGCCGCTCTCGGTGCGGAATTGCAACAGCGCAATGTCCTCGCGCTCAGCGACCGCGCTCGACAGCTGCGGCTGCACCTCAACGATGTCGGACTCGGTGAACCAGCGAATCAAATCGATATCGTGCACGGCAAGGTCGATGACGACGCCGACATTGGACATGCGCGGCGGGAACGGGCCGACGCGGGTAATCGCGATCGACAGGATGTCCTCACCCGCGATCGCCTGCTTGACCGCGGCAACCGCCGGATTGAAGCGCTCGACATGACCGATCATCAGCGTGACGCCGGCCTTTTGCGCGGCGGCGACGATCTCACGGCCCTCTTCGACCGTCGATGCGATCGGCTTCTCGACAAGCACGTGGATGTTCTTGGCGATGCAGGCGAGCGCGATCTCGTGATGCAGATGGGTCGGCGCCGCGATGGTGACGGCATCGGCGCCTTCGGCGAGGAGCTGGTCGAGCGTCTCGAAGCCCGGGCAGCTCGCAAGCTCGGTGGTGCGCGTCCGGTGCACTGGTGAAGGATCGACGATGCCGACCAGGCTGACGCCGGGGAGGCCGCTAAGCACGCGCGCGTGGTTGCTGCCCATCACGCCTGCGCCAATGACGCCGACACGCAGGCCGGCCTTTGCCGGTGCAGACCCTTTGGAACTCATCTGATAGAACCCCGATTCAACCCAAATCCCCGGCGCCGCTTCTAGCACGGGCGCCACATTTGTGGCGAACGCCGCGCTAGCCAGCCGGACACGATTTGATTCAAACAATTACACGTTCCCCGGGTCTTGAGCCGGAGCAGATGCCGCTCTTTCGACCTGGCCGCGTGATTCGGAGCTTGCTGGTTACGACCTTTGATAGTCGTCTTCAATCCGGATGATGTCGTCTTCCCCGAGATAGCTTCCAGTCTGGACCTCGATCAGTTCCAGCATGATTTTACCGGGGTTCTCCATCCGGTGAACGGCGCCCATCGGAATGTAGATCGACTCGTTCTCGTGCACCGCTTTCACGGTATCGTTGACCGTCACCTGTGCCGTGCCCCGCACCACGATCCAGTGCTCGGCACGATGGTGATGCTTCTGCAGCGACAGGCGGCCGCCCGGCTTCACCACGATGCGCTTGACCTGGTGGCGCGCGCCGTTGTCGACCGACTGGTAGCTGCCCCAGGGCCGGTGCACCTTGAGATGCTCCTCGGTGACCTTCGGCGCGACCGCCTTCAGCTTGGCCACCAGACGCTTCAAGCCGTTGGCGTCCTTCTGGCGCGAGACCAGCACCGCGTCCGCAGTCGCGACCACCACGAGATCGTCGACGCCTTCGAGCGCGACCAGCGCGGAATCCGTCGTGACGTTGCAGTTGCGGGAATCTTCGAACACCGCGGTGCCGTGCGCGGCGTTGCCTTGCGCGTCCTTCTCCGACAATTCCCACACCGCGAGCCAGGAGCCGACATCGGACCAGCCGCAGGACACCGGCACGACTGCTGCACGCGAGGTCTTTTCCATCACCGCATAGTCGATAGAGATCGCCTTCGCCGCGCCGAAGGCCTCGGGCTCCAGCGTCACGAAGCCGAGATCGCGGCCGGCATTGGTGACGGCGCTCGTAACCGCCTCGATGCTCGCCGCATCGACCATGCGATATTCGTCGAGCAGCACGCCGGCCGGGAACATGAAGTTGCCGCTGTTCCAGAGATAGCCGGAATTGACGTAGTCCGATGCCTTCACCGCATCCGGCTTCTCGACGAAGCGCGCGACCGCATGCACCTCGCCCGATATCACCTCGCCCGGGTTGATATAGCCGTATTCGGTCGCCGGCCGCTCCGGCTTGACGCCGAACGTGACGATGCGCCCGGCATTCGCTGCCGCAAGGCCTTCGCGGCAGGCGGCGACGAAGGCGGCATTGTCCCGCACCACGTGGTCGGCGGCGAGAGCGAGCACGATTGCCTCGTTAGCGCGTTTCTGCGCGAACACCGCACCCGCAGCGATCGCAGGCCCGGAATCGCGCCGCATCGGCTCGAGGATCACGTCGGCCTCGATCCCGATCTCGGTGAGCTGCTCCAGCACCATGAAGCGATAGGCCGCATTGGTCATGACGATCGGCCGGTCGAACAGCGAAGGATCCGAGACCCGCAGCAGCGTGTCCTGGAAGGTCGAGCGGGCGCCGAACAGCGGCAGGAATTGCTTGGGCCGCACCTCGCGCGAAGCCGGCCACAGCCGCGTGCCGGCACCGCCGCACATGATCAGGGGGATTATGCGTTTGTCCATCGTCATCTCAAACCTTGAAATAGTCCCGATACCAGGTGACAAAGTTACGGACCCCATGCTCGATCGGCGTTGACGGCGCAAAGCCGCTGTCGCGCATCAGATCCTCGACATCCGCGAACGTTTCCAGCACATCTCCCGGCTGCATCGGCAGCAATTCTTTGATCGCCGTCCGGCCCAGCTCCCGCTCCAGAAGACCGACGACGTGCATCAGTTCCTCCGGATGGTGATTGCCGACATTGTAGAGCTTTGACGGCGCATTTGCGGCAGCCGGATCGTCCGCAGGCACGAGATCGATCAGCCTGGATACTACACGCGTCACATCATCAATATAGGTGAAGTCGCGGCGCATCCTGCCATGGTTAAAAAGCCGGATCGGCCTGCCCGCCATAATGGCATCTACAAAGAGAAACATGGCCATGTCGGGCCGTCCCCACGGCCCGTAGATGGTAAAGAAGCGCAGGCCGGTGACCGGCAGCCGGTAGAGATGGCTGTAGGACTGCGCCATCACTTCGTTGGCCTTCTTGGTCGCGGCGTAGAAGCTCACGGGGTGGTCAGTGCGGTCCTGCACGGCGAATGGCATTTTTGTGTTGGCGCCATAAACGGAGGATGACGATGCGTAGACGAGGTGACGACAGCCATTGTTGCGGCAGCCTTCGAGCACGTTGAGAAAGCCCTGCAGATTGGAATCGGCGTAGGCATGCGGCTGCTCGATCGAGTAGCGCACGCCGGCCTGGGCCGCGAGATGCACCACCTTGGCAAATTGATGTCGCGCAAACAGCGCCGCGATCGTGTCACGATCGGCGAGGTCGGCCTCGACGAAGGAGAAACCGGGCTCCTTCTTGAGCAGTGCAAGGCGCGCTCGCTTCAGCGCCGGATCGTAATAGCTGTTGAGGTTGTCGAGCCCGACGACGGACCGGCCTTCGGCCAAGAGCTGGCGGGCAACGTGAAAGCCGATGAAGCCGGCAGCGCCCGTGACCAAAATCGCCTGATCCGTCATTCTGTTCCCCAGGGATCCCTTGCCCACAGAGCCTGTTTAGCCGCCACTTCGTGGAGGTCGCAATAGGCCTGCCGCTCCTCATGCAGGCCTTCAAACGCCGCTGCACAGCGTCTTACATCGGCTATTGCAAGATCGGCGCCAAAACCATACCAAAGCGGCCGAATTCGGCGCCTCGCGTCGGGTTGCCTCCAATCTTCGCAAACCTGTTCATGCGGGCGAGATGCGCCGAATCCTGTTTTCTGCGGCCAAGATCCTGATTTCCGCGGCGCTGCTCTATCTGGCGCTGCGCAAGGTGGACCTGTCCGAACTGTTCTCGCGCTTCACGGTGTCCAGCCTGTTCTGGATCGGCGTGGCGATCGCGGTCGCGTTCCTGCAAATCTTCGTCGGCGTGCTGCGCTGGCGCGAGATCAGCGCCGCGTGCGGCGCGCCGCTCGAGCTCGGCCGTGCCATGCGTTACAACGTGATCGGTGCCTTCTTCAACCAGACCCTGCCGTCGGCGATCGGCGGCGATGCGGTCCGGCTGTGGCTGGTTGCGCGCGCCGGCGCCGGCTGGCGCGCGGCGACCTACTCGATCTTCGTCGATCGCGCGATCGGCTTGATCGCGCTCGCGGTGCTCATCGTCGCGAGCCTGCCCTGGAGTTATACCCTCATCACCGATCCGCACGGGCGCTCGGCGCTGCTGCTCATCGATTTCGCGGCACTGGCGGGCGGCCTCGGCTTCCTGATCTTCGGCGCGTTGAAATGGCGCTGGCTGAAGACCTGGTGGGCGACGCATCACATCCACGCCTGTGCCGTGATCGCCAATCGCGTGATCTTCAGCCGCAGCCGCGGACCGATCATCGCGGTCCTGTCGGTCCTCGTTCACGTGCTCGCCGTCGTCGTCGCCTGGTGCGTCGTGCAGGCGATCGCCGCGCCAATCAGCTTCGGCCAGATATTCCTGCTGGTCCCGCCGGTGATGCTGATCACCATGATGCCGATCTCGATCGCGGGCTGGGGCGTGCGTGAAGCCACCATGAGCCTCGCGTTCGGCTTCGCCGGACTCGCCGCAAACGAAGGTGTCAACGTCTCGCTGCTGTTTGGCGCCGTGTTCTTCATCGTCGGCGCGATCGGCGGGTTGGTCTGGATCCTCAGCGCGGAGAAGGCCGCGCAAGGGTCGGTCCCGATCGGAGTGCCCGAGTGAGCTCGGCCGCAGACGCCCTCGCCGCCGTGCCGTCGCTGCTTGCCGTCGCAATCGCCGCGCTGGTGTCGGCGCTCATCACCTGGAGCAGCCGTCCCCTGCTCCAGCGCTACGCGCTGGCACGGCCGAACGCGCGCTCCTCGCATCGCATTCCGACCCCGCAGGGTGCGGGCATCGCCGTGATCGCGGCGACGCTCATCGTCGCCTCGCTCTTTGCGAGTGTCGCGAACGTCGCGATCCCGCCCGCACTGCTCGGTGCGACGGTCTTGATCGCGCTGGTCGGATTTGCCGACGACATCGTATCGCTGCCGGTGCTGGTGCGGCTGGTGCTGCAGGCCGCGGCCGTCGGCGCCGTGGTGTTCACCGCGCCCGAGACTGCGCGCATCGTTCCGGCGCTGCCGCTTGCGCTGGAGCGCGGCCTCATCCTGCTCGCAGGGGTCTGGTTCGTGAACCTCGTCAACTTCATGGACGGGCTCGATCTGATGACGGCCGCGGAAGTGGTGCCGGTCACCGCGGCGCTGCTGCTGCTGGGATGGCTGGGCGAGCTGCCATGGCCGGCCGCGCTGGTCGCGGCGACGCTGTGCGGCGGCATGCTCGGCTTTGCGCCGTTCAACCGTCCGGTGGCAAGAGTCTTCCTGGGCGATGTCGGCAGCCTGCCGATCGGCCTTTTGCTTGGCTGGTGCCTGCTCGAGCTCGCCTTTCGCGGGCAGACGGCCGCGGCACTGCTGCTGCCGGCCTATTATCTCGCCGATTCCACCATCACGCTGTTTCGACGGATCGCGCGGCGCGAGCCGTTCTGGTCGGCGCACCGTACGCATTTCTACCAGCGCGCCACTGACAACGGTTTCACGGTCCCGCGGGTGATCGGCGAGGTCTTCCTGCTCAACCTCGTGCTCGCCGGGCTCGCCATCCTCACCATCCGTGCCGCCGCGCCGGCGGTCACCACGAGCGCACTTGTGGCCGGCGCGCTCGCGGTCGGATGCGTGCTGCACCGCTTCTCGCGGTCTCAGGGCTCCTGATCCGACACCGCCAGACGCAAGCCCTCCTCGAGGGTGAGCTGCGGCTGCCAGCCGGTTGCGATCGCCTTCGAGATGTCGAGCTCGAGCGAGCCGATCAGGCCGTCATGCATATCCTGACGCCCGGTCACGCGCAGGGCCGCGCTGAGCAGGTTTGGCGGTATGCCGAACAGCCGCGGGCGCTTGCCGGAGGCTCTCGCGAGGCACGCGATGAATTCGGGCGTCGAGACCCTTTCCCTGTCGGCCAGCAGGAAGATCTCGAAATTGCTCGTGGGGTCGGGATGGCCGAGCCGGTGCAGGATGAACGACGACAGGTTTTGCACGCATAGAAAGTTGCGGCGATTGCGGATCGCCGCAAAGGGCAGCGGCAGCCCCAGCCTGACCGCGCGCGCCAGCAGCGGGAAATTGCCCTTGGCGTGTGCGCCGTAGATCAGCGGCGGCCTGATCACCGAGATTTTCATGTCGCTGTCCCGCGCCAGCGTCCTCAAGCCCGCCTCGGCCTCGGCCTTGGACGCGCCGTAGAGGCCACGCGGCGTCGGGACATCGCGCTCGCTGAACGGGGCACGGCCCTCGTTGCTGCGGCCGTGCACCAGAACAGTGCTGATGAAGATGAAATGGCGTACGCCGGCCGTCGCTGCGCAGCGCGCCAAGCGCAGTGTGCCCTCGACATTGACCTTGCGGTAGAGCTCGACCGCGCGCTCGTCGTTCTTGTAATGCACGCGCGCGGCGAGATGGATGACGGCGTCGACGCCTTCAAGCGCGGCCCGCCAGTCGGTTTCGGGGCCGATCGATGCGATCACGACCTCGTCGCCGGCCCCTTCCGGGCTGCGCACCGCGCACCGGACCGACCAGCCCTCACGCGTCAATGCGCGCACGACATGACGGCCGATGAAGCCACTCGCTCCCGTCACCAGCGCGACCGGCTTTATCTCGCTCATCATTGCTCCGACAGAACAGCGTTGCGCAACAATCCGTCGACCGGCACGATCAGGCCGCGGTCGACCCGAATTCGGGAACCGCATCCTTCAGGATGGTCCTGATGGTGGCGCGATCGTCGCGCGCGATCGCCTGCTCCAGCGCCGCAATCCATTTGCGCAGCGTCTGCATCGGCGGCTCGTTCGGCTGCGCCGCCATGATGCCGGCAACGCCGATTTCGCGGGTCGGCTCCTCGGAGGCGAATAGGATCTCGTACAGCCGCTCGCCCGGCCGCATGCCCGTGAACACGATGTCGATGTCGTAGCCGGGCTCAAGGCCCGAGAGGCGGATCATACGCTCAGCGAGATCGACGATCTTCACCGGCTGTCCCATGTTGAGGACGTAGACCGAGACATCGGGCCGCGTCTGTCCGAGTGCGTGCGTTGCCGCCGTGATGACGAGATCGCAGGCTTCCCGGATGGTCATGAAGTAGCGGACCATGTCGGGATGGGTGACGGTGACGGGGCCGCCGGCCTCGATCTGGGCTTTGAACTTCGGCACCACCGAGCCGTTCGAAGCCAGCACATTGCCGAACCGCACCGAGATCAGCCGCATCGGCGGCCTGGCGCCGCCGCTCGCTACTGCGAGATCATGGTCGAGCGCCTGGCAATACATCTCGGCGAAGCGCTTGGTCAGGCCGAGCATCGATACCGGCTCGATCGCCTTGTCCGTCGAGATCATCACCATGGCTTCGGCGCCTGCGGCAAGCGCCGCATCGGCGACGTTGATCGAGCCGAAGATGTTGGTCTTGACTCCCTCGCTCCAATCGCGCTCGAGGATCGGCACGTGCTTGAGGGCCGCGGCGTGAAACACGATGTCGGGCTTGAACTCCGCCATCAGGCGTATGATGCGCTCGCGGTCGCGGATGTCGGCAATCCGCCCTTCGATCGCAGCGCCGGAGCCGTGCGCGGCGAGCGTCTCCGTGACGGCGTAGAGTGCCGGCTCGGAATTCTCCAGAATCAGCACGCGTGCAGCACCGAAGGTGACCACGCGCTCGCATATCTCGGACCCGATCGAGCCGCCGCCGCCGGTGACGATCACCGCCTTGCCCTTGATCAGCGCTTCCAGGCGCGCATAGTCGATCTTCTCGCTCGGCCGCAACAAGAGGTCCTCGACCGCGACCGCCGTGAGCCGTGGCGCCTCGCCGCTCTCCAGCGAGGGCATGCGGCTCACGATCACGCCTAACTTGCGTGCCCGCATCAGGACCGATTCGGGATGGGCTTCCGGCTCGAACGCCGACGACGTCATCACGATGCGGGCGATCGGCTTGTCGCGCTTGGAAAAGTCCCCGATGACGTCCTCGAAATCGTCGATGCCGCCCAGCACCGGCACGTTGCGGATGAGCTGGCCCAGATCGGCGCGCGAGGGCGACAATATGCCGACCGGCCAGATCCGCTTGATCGCCCCGCTCTCGATGCCGCGCAACAGCACCTCGGCATCCGCAGTCCGGCCGATCAGCAGCGTCGGCGCGGCGTCCTCGGTGCGCGCATGACGCCGCACCCGCGTATAGCGGAAGTAGCGGTAGGTCATGCGCAGCGCGCTGAGGAAGCCGATCTCGAGAAACCAGTAGAGGACGATGGTCACCTTGCCGACGAAGAAGCTGCCGCGGACGTTGGGCGCGACGAAGATGTAGTCCAGCACCAGCAGCGCGAGCGTCAGCACGGTTGCAGCGCGGATGATGTTCAGCGCATCCGGCAGCGAGATGAAGCGCCACTTCGTCGTGGTCAGGTTGAAGAGGAAGAACACGACCACGGCCAAGCCGAGGAAGTAGGGTAGGATCTGGAACAGGAGCGGCAGGCGCGCGAAGAAGCCGTCACCGCCCTCGAATCGCAGATAGAAGGCGGCAAAAAGTGCCGCAGTGGTCGCAAGCACGTCGTGCAGCGCGATCAGGAAATTGCGCGAGGTGAGATGCGAAAGACGCGTCATCCGCCGGCCGATGAAACCCAGTTAGGTGCAACCTGACGGCGCTGATAGCCCATCTCGGCAAGACATGCCAGTCAGAGCGTAGCAACCGCGCGCCGGCCGTTCAGGAACCGCAGTCCCCCGCCTTCACCTCCACCTGTCGTGCCCGGATCACCATGCCGCCGGCAACGCCGACGCCGATGACGTACATCCAGCCCTCGTGGAAGTCGAACAGATGGGAGTTGAACAACGAAGTGAAGACGTTCTGCACCACCACCAGCAGCCCGATCCAGTCGGCAAGCCCCTCGCCACGAAACAACAGCAGATGCAGGATCCAGATCGCATAGAGAGCGGCGATGCCGATAGCGCCCCATTGCACGGCGACGTTCAGCGTCTGGTTATGGGGATTGCCGATCACTTCGGCGGATGCCTGGTACTGACCGCGGGGCGTTGCGACCCGCTCGAACAATCCCCGCGTCGAGCCTGTGCCGTGGCCGAAGATCGGCGCCTCCGCGAAGAAGCCGAGCGATTTCCGCCAGAACTCGAGCCGCATGCCCATCGAGGTCGGCTCGCCCCTTTCCACATAGCCGGTGTAATCCCTGGCGAACCTCTCGGCGGTCTGCCGCAAATGCGGCGAAGCCTGCCAAGCCAGAACGGCGCCGGCGAGCAGAACGGCGGCAACGATCGCTATGCTGCGGCCTTTGAGGTGAAGCAGCGCGAACACGCCGAACAGAATCGGAATGGTGACGAGCGCCGTGCGCGACACCACCACGAAGGCCATGTTGACGAAGAAGCTGAGTGCCAGCACAGTGAGCAGCCCGGCCAGCCAGTAACGCTTCTCACGCAGCAGCGTCACGACCGGATAGGCGAGCGCGACCGCGCAGAGCGCGAATTCCTGGCTCTGGTCGATATAGTTCTTGACGAAGATGCCGCGTTCGGGCGGGTCGGTCTTGAGCGCAAGGTTGGGATAGAAGGCGACCAGCCACGACATCACCGACAACAGCGCGCAGGACACCAGGAACGCGACGATCACCCAATGCCCGCGCCGCGAGCGCTCGAAATGGTAGAGCAGGACGGGCAGCACGAGCAGCTTGACGGTTGGGTTGACCGCATATAGGCGCGCGCCCCAGGACGCGTCCGACCACAGCGTCCCCGCCAGCGCGAGAACGACCAGCGCAATCGGCGCAACGCAGATCGGACGCTTCAGCGACTGCAGGAATGCGCGGACGTCGAGAAACGGCACCATGCACAGCAGCATGAGGGCATTGAATATCCCCGCGAGCGACGTCGACCAGGGCAGCGAAGCCGCGGTCAGCACCGCAAAAATGTCCACCGTCTCGCGCCAGGCCGCCGGGCTGCGCAGGCGCCGCAAGAGCATATGGCCCGTCGTCTCGCGGGCGAGCGCCGTCACTTGCTCCCTCCCCGCGCGCGATGCACCAGCGCGGTGGTGCTGAAGCCCTGGAGGATGTCGACCAGCACGACCGTCCCGCCCGTGGCCTCGACGACCTCGTGGCCGACCACCTGCTCGCGGGTATAGTCGCCGCCCTTCACCAGCACAGCCGGCTTGATCTTGGTGATCAGCTCGATCGGCGTGTCCTCCTCGAAGATGACGACGAGATCGACGGCCTCGAGCGCGGCCAGCACCTCGGCACGCGCGCGCTCGTCCTGGACCGGACGATCGGCGCCCTTCAGCCGCCGCACCGACGCGTCGCTGTTGAGACCCACGATCAGGCGGTCACAGGCGGCGCGCGCCGCGGTCAGCACCTTGACGTGGCCGGGGTGGAGGATGTCGAAACAGCCATTGGTGAAGCCGACGCGCTGGCCCTGCCTCGTCCATTCGGCGAGTTGCGCGTCCAGCGCGTCCGGCTCGAGCACGATCTTCACCTCGGCGGCGAGATAGGCGTGGGGCAGGATCTTTCGCCGCAGCTCGGCCGCGCTCACGGTGGCGGTGCCCTGCTTGCCGACGGCGACGGCGGCGGCGGCATTGGCCATGCGCAGCGCCGTGTCCCAGTCCGCGCCCGCTGCGAGCGAGACCGCAAGCGCGGCGGCAACCGTGTCGCCGGCGCCGGAGACGTCGCGCACCTTCACCGGGAACGCCGGAACATGGACCGCCTCGCCGCTGCGCGGCACCAGCGTCATGCCGTGCTCGCCCAACGTGACCAGGATCGCCTCGCAATCGGCGAGCCGCATCACGTCCTCGCCGGCATCAACGATGCTCTGCGTGCTGTCGGCGCGGCTCCGCGTCGCCTCCGAAAACTCCTTGCGGTTGGGCGTGAGCAGCGTGGCGCCACGATAGATCGCCCAGTTCAGGCTCTTGGGGTCGACGATGACGGGCTTGCCGAGCTTTCGCGCGGCGTCGATGGTGTGGCGGATCACGCGTGCGGTCAGCACGCCCTTGGCGTAGTCGGACAGCAGCACGATGTCGGCGCGCGCGATCTGCGGCAGGATCGCCTCGATCAGCTTCGTCTCGGTCGCATCGGAGGCAGGCCCCGCCTGCTCCCAATCCGCACGCAACATATGCGTGGAAAAATGCTCGGAAACGAAGCGGACTTTTCGCGTGGTCGGGCGCGAGACGTCGCTCACCAGAACGCTGTCGATGCCGGCGTACTCCGCCAGCGCCGAGGCAAGCCGCCTGCCCGCATCGTCCTCGCCGATGAGCCCGACGAAGATGCAGCGCGCGCCGAGGGAGGCGACGTTGCGCGCGACGTTGCCGGCGCCGCCGATATGGATCTCGCTGCGCTGTGCCGAGATCACCGGCGCGGGCGCTTCCGGCGAGATTCGCGACACCTCGCCATAGACAAACTCGTCCAGCATGATGTCGCCGATGCACAGCACCGTGCGGCCGCTGATGGCCTGTGCGAGGGCATCGAAATCGAGGATGGGTGTCGGCATGATCTTTGGGCCTCAGGTCCTTGGGGCCTCAGCGGAAGCGGTCGGGCCGGTCGAGGTAATCCCCGACATAGGCCTTGACCGCGTTCTCAAGCGTCGTGAAGCCACCGTTATAGCCGGCGCGGTGGAGACGATCGACCTTGCTCTGGGTGAAGTATTGATAGCTGCCCCGGATCGCCTCGGGCATGTCGATGTATTCGATGTTGGGGCTTTTGCCGAGGGCTGCATAGGCTGCCAGCATCAGGTCCTTGAAACTGCGCGCCTTGCCGGTCCCGACGTTGAAGAGGCCGGAGACCGACGGCGTCGCCAGCAGCCACATGAGGACGCGCACGACGTCGTCGACATAGATGAAATCGCGGCGCTGGTCGCCGTCAGCAATACCTTCGCGATGCGACTTGAACAATTGCACGACGCGGCCCGCTTTCACGTCATCGAAGCGGCGCGCCAGCACGCTGATCATCGAGCCCTTGTGGTATTCGTTGGGGCCGAACACGTTGAAGAATTTCAGGCCCGCCCATTGCGGCGGGAGCCGGTCGCCCCTCGCTACGCGCTCGGCAACAGCGAGGTCGAACAGGTGCTTGCTCCAGCCGTACAGATTCATCGGCCGCAGCTTTTTCAGCGCCGGCAGCGAGAAATCGTCGTCGAAGCCATCCGCGCCATCGCCATAGGTCGCGGCCGATGAGGCATAGATGAACGGCACCGCATTCGCCGTGCACCAGTCCAACAGGCGCATCGAGAGGCGGAAATTGGTCTCGATCACGAGATCGCCGTCGGTCGCGGTGGTCTCGGAAATCGCACCAAGATGGATCATTGCGTCGAGCTTGCGGCCCTTCAGCCAGCCCTCCAGTTCGGCCGGCGGGACGATATCCACAAGCTGCCGCTTGGCGAGGTTGCGCCATTTGCCGTCAGAGCCGAGGAGATCGCAGACCACGACGTCGCTGCGGCCGGCCTGATTCAGCGCGGCGACGACGTTCGATCCGATAAAACCGGCCCCGCCGGTCACCAGCAACATTCCACCTACCTGCCCGATTTTCTGAAGGCCCGGTCCTGCCGTAGCGCATGATCTGCCAAAGTGTAAGCGGTTTTGGCATCGTTCCTCAGCCGGCTTTACCTGTTGGCTGGGAGCGGCTAACCGAGCGCCCATATCAGCTCGCCCGATCGTATTAACAATGAATCAAAATTCGAAACTTGGTGAACATGCAGACCGGGACGACACGCGCCCGATCCTGATCATTCCCTACATGTGGATCGGCGATTTCGTCCGGAATCACACCGTCGTGCGGGTGCTAAATCAGCGATGGCCAAACCGGCCGGTCGATCTCCTGACCACCTCGCTGTGCGCCCCGCTGGTCGATTACATGCCCGGCGTGCGCGCTGGCGTCGTTTGGGACCTGCCGCGCGGCCGGCTCGCAATTGGCCGCCAGCTCAGCCTGGCAAAACGCCTGCGCGAGCGGAACTACGGCACCGCCCTGGTGCTGCCCCGGACCTGGAAGGCGGCCATCGCGCCCGCGCTAGCGGGCATTCCCGAACGGGTCGGCTTCGTCGGCGAGTTCCGGTTCGGCCTGCTCAACCGCTGGCGCTGGGGCGAGAAGAAGCTGCCCCGCTTCATCGACAAGAACGCCGCCCTTGCCCAGCCCGACGGCGCGCCGCTGCCTGCGGAATGGCCGGTGCCGCAATTGCGGGTCCCGGCCGAGGAGATCGCCCGCTGGCGGCAGGCCAATGGCCTCAGCGCCGGCGCAGCCGTAGCGCTGGCGCCCGGCTCCGTCGGGGCGTCCAAACGCTGGACCTACTATCCCGAGGCTGCCCGGTTGCTGGTCGAGCGCGGCCTGGAGGTCTGGGTGGTCGGCGGCCCCGCCGAGAAAGGCCTCGCCCGGGAGATCGTCGCAGCCGGCGGCGCGGGGGTGCGAGACCTCACCGGCAACGACCTGCGCAATGGCGTGCTGGCCATGGCCGCGGCCGGCGTCGCGATTTCCAACGATTCCGGCCTGATGCACATCGCAGCCGCCCTGGGCACGCCCACCATGGGCATCTTCGGGCCAACCGACCCCTATCTCTGGGCCCCACTCAACGGCCTTGCCGCCACCGTGGTCCAGAACAAGAGCGTGCTGTCCTGCCAGCCGTGCCAGAGCACGATCTGCAAGATGAACGACCACCGCTGCATGCGCGACATCGCGGCGAGCGAGGTGGTCGCGATTGCGCAGCGGGTGTTGAGTGAAGCGGAAGCGCGGACGACGACGTGAGGCGATCCGGCCATTGCCGATGATGACATCCTGCCAGTGTTTTGCCCGACAAGTCAAACACGATTCGAAAAATCCGCAAAAGATCGTGCCAGCGGTCAACCCATTGATTTTGCTAGCACCGGCTACGGTGCATGGGGTTGTTTTCGCGCTTTTTGTTTGGCGTCGTGAAAAAAACCGGTTCAGAGCAGCGGCCGATAGATCTCGCCGATCCGCGCCGCCTCCGCATCCAGGCTGAACTTTGCGAGCACCCGCGCCCGCCCGCGCGCGCCCATCGCGGTCGCGGCGTCCACATCTCGCATCAACGGCTCCAGCGCGGCGACCAGCGCATCGACATCGCCCGGCGGCACCAGCACGCCGGTCACGCCATCCTCGACCACGAGTTCGGCCGCGCCGGCGCGTGCGGCGACGAGGGCGCTGCCGGTCGCCATCGCTTCGATCAACGTCAGGCCGAAACCTTCGTTGCGCGAGGTGAAGGCGTAGATCGTCAATCGCTGATACCAGCGCTGCACCGCTTCGATCGGCAATTCGCCGGTCATGACGATGCGCGATTGCAGGCCGGCCGTCTCGATGCGCTGCTTCAGGTCGTTGGCAAAGCGCGTCTGCTCGGGCGTGACCTGGCCGACGATCACAGCGGAGAAATCCGAATGTCGCGGCAGCAGCCGGCACATCGCATCGACGAATACGTCGGTGCCCTTCTGGGCGCGCACGCGGCCGAAGCAGCCGATTGCGTAGCGGCCGGGCAGCGCGGCTTCGGCGAAGGCCGCGGCGCGATCTGTCGGCGGTGCGTAGACGTCGGTGTCGACACCATGCGGGATCACGGTTGCCTTCACTTTCAGGAAGGATGCCGAGATGTCGCTCGTTGCGATGATCGCATCCATGCGCCGGATCAGCCAGCGCGTGATCCAGCTGTGATGCCGCTGCGCCGCCGAAGTGAACACGAGCTTCAGGGGCCAGCCGAGCGCGCGCAACGCGACGCCGGCGATCATCTCGTTGTTGCGCCGCGCATGCCAGATCAGCGGCGCCTTGCGCCGCCATAGCTTCAGAAAATCCGCAGCGCTCAGGCGGCCGATCCCCGCCGGCGCATCGGAGCCGAACCAGGCCGCGCGAAACAGCCTTGCGAGCCGCGGCGCCACCATCCGATTGGTCGCGGTGACCCCGGAATAGCGCCTGTGCAGATTTGGCACGATCACTTCGAGATCGCCGGGGAAATTCGCCACGTCATGCTCCGTTTCGAAAGATCCCTATACGCAACATTAAGCATAGTGACCAGTTCAGCCGCGCCGATACCCCCTCTTCACCACGCGGGCGGTAGTTTTAGGCGTTGATCGAAGACGGGTGAGATCATGACTGTGCTAGTCACCGGCGGCGCCGGCTATATCGGAAGTCACACGGTCCTGGCGCTGGCGGAAGCCGGCGAGGACGTCGTCGTGATCGACGATCTCTCCACGGGTTTCTCCACCTATCTGCCGGAAGGCGTGCCGCTGTTCATCGGCGATGCCGGCGACGAGAACCTGCTCGAAGGCGTGATCGCGCAGCACGACATCGAGAGCATCATCCATTTCGCGGGCTCGGTCGTCGTGCCGGATTCGATGCGCGATCCGCTCGGCTATTATCGCAACAACTTCATGACCGCGCGCAATCTGCTCAACGTCGCGGTCAAGCGCGGCATCAGCCGCTTCATCTTCTCCTCGACCGCCGCCGTCTACGGCGATCCTGACCAGGTGCCGGTGCCCGAGCATGCGCCGACGCGACCGCTGTCGCCTTACGGCTCGTCGAAGCTGATGACCGAAATCATGCTGCATGACGTCGCCGCCGCCTACGGCATGCAATATGTGACCTTGCGCTACTTCAACGTCGCCGGCGCCGATCCGCAGGCGCGCATCGGCCTTGCCACCGCCGGTGCCACGCATCTGCTCAAGATCGCAGTTGAAGCCGCCACCGGCCAGCGCGCCAAGATCGACGTGTTCGGCACGGACTATCCAACCCCGGACGGCAGCTGCATCCGCGATTTCATCCACGTCACCGACCTCTCGCAGGCGCATCGCTCGGCGCTGGCCTATTTGCGCAATGGCGGCGCCTCGACGACGCTCAATTGCGGCTATGGCCGTGGCTATTCGGTGCTGGAGACCATCGACGCGGTGCGGCGGGTTTCGGGCCGCAGCTTCGCCGTGCAATACGCCGCGCGCCGGCCTGGCGACATCATGACCATGGTCGCCGACACCAGCCGCATCCGCGGCCTGCTCGACTGGCACCCACAGTATGATGACCTCGAGACCATCGCCGCGCACGCCCTGGCCTGGGAGGACAAGCTGTTCCGCGAGCGCCATGGCGAGCTCCGCCACGCCGTCTCGGCCTAGAATCAACCCGAGCGCAAGCCCTTAATTGGGCTTGAAAAACTGTAGCCGAGCGGGCACAGAGGCCCATCGATCCCTGACGCACGGGCAGGCTTTGTCCCGCGCCGTCAATGGACACCGGATGGCCCAGTTCCCAAAGAAAATCACTGACGACCCCTATGCAGCAGCGGTGTTGATTCGCCGCCTGGTCTTGGAACAAGGGGTCGTTTACTGGAGGCGCTACCTCGTCGCCTTCGCGCTGATGGCGCTCGCCGCCGGCGCGACCGCAGGCGCGACCTACGTGCTCGGCCAGGTCATCAATCAGGCCTATGTCGACAAGAACATTCCAGGCATCGCGATGTTTTCGGCCATCACGGTGGTGCTGCTGTTCATCAAGGGCGTCGCGACCTACGGCCACATGGTGATCTTGACCAAGATCTCCAACGCCATCCTCGCTACCAACCAGCGTCAGCTCTTCGCCAAGCTGATGCGCGAAAGCGTCGGCTTCTTCTCCGAGCGGCATTCGTCCGAATTTCTGGCGCGGCTGACCGCCGGCGCCAAGTCCATCACCGACGTGCTCAACATGCTGGTCAACGCCGTCGGGCGTGACCTATTGATGCTGCTTGCTATGATCGGCGTGATGGTATGGCAGGACCCGATGATGTCGTTCATCGGCCTCGTCGCGGTGCCACCTGCGATGCTGGTGCTGCGCAACCTGGTCAAGCGCATCAAGGGTCTCGCGCATAACCAGTTCACCGGCACCGCCGATATCATGGAAACCATGCAGGAATCGCTGCAGGGCATCCGCACCGTGAAGGCGTTCACGCTCGAAGACACCATGCAGAAGCGCATCGACGAGAACATCGCGATCGTCGAGCGCAATGCCAACAAGATGGCCCGCGTCGCCAACCGCTCCAATCCGCTGATGGAGATGCTAGGCGGATTCGCCGTTGCCGGCTGCCTGCTCTATGGCGGCTACAGCGTGGTCGCGCTCAATGCGACGCCCGGCGCGTTCTTCTCTTTCATGACGGCATTCCTGATGGCGACCGAGCCGGCCAAGCGGCTGGCGCGGCTCAACATCGACCTGAACAGCCAGTTGGTCGGCGCGCGCATGCTGCTCGAGGTCGTCGACAGTCCGGCGAGCGAGCAGTCCGATGACGACAAGCCGGCGCTGAAGCTGTCAGATGCCCGCATCGAGCTGCGCGACGTGAGCTTCTCCTATCGCTCAGGCGAGAGCGTGCTCAACCGCATGAGCTTCGTCGCCGAGCCGGGCAAGGTCACCGCGCTGGTCGGCCCGTCCGGCGGCGGCAAGTCGACCGTGCTGGCGCTGCTCTTGCGCTTCCACGAGGTGACGCAAGGCGAGATCGTGATCGACGGGCAGTCGATCTCGTCAGTGTCGCGAAAATCACTCCGAGCGCAGACCGCCTATGTCGGCCAGGACGTCTATCTGTTCCGCGACACCATCCGCAGCAATATCGCCTTCGGAAGGCCGGGCGCGAGCGAACAGGAAATCATCGAGGCCGCAAAAGCGGCCTGCGCACATGATTTCATCATGGGTTTCCCGCTCGGCTACGACACGCCCGTCGGCGAGCACGGCACGCAGCTGTCGGGCGGCCAGCGCCAGCGCATCGCGGTGGCGCGCGCGTTGATCAAGAACGCGCCGATCATCCTCTTGGACGAAGCCACCGCCGCGCTCGATTCGGAGTCCGAGCGGCAAGTGCAGGAGGCGATCGAGCATCTCTGCCAGAACCGCACCACCATCGTGATCGCGCACCGCCTGCACACCATCATGCACGCAGACCGCATCCTGGTGGTCGAGGGCGGCGAGATCGTCGAGCACGGCCGGCACGACGATCTGCTGCGCCGCGGCGGGCGCTATGCGT
The DNA here is from genome assembly GCF_023074095.1 of Bradyrhizobium sp. 137. Classification (NCBI taxonomy): domain Bacteria; kingdom Pseudomonadati; phylum Pseudomonadota; class Alphaproteobacteria; order Hyphomicrobiales; family Nitrobacteraceae; genus Bradyrhizobium; species Bradyrhizobium sp. 137. Next base: position 99,097 of record NZ_JADPKU010000127.1, on the reverse strand, counting down.
CGTTCTTCCGCCTGCAGCATCACCATTCCGGCGCTCTGGCGCCGATCAGCGCAACCGCATAGAGTTCCTTGTCAACCTCAAGAGCCGCGAGACCCGCTCCATGAACGCCGCCTCCTACGTGATTCCGCTTCCGCCCCAGGCTTCGCTTCCCGTCGTCGGTGAGAGCGGCCGCTATCCGGTGCGCCGCATCTGGTGTGTCGGTCGCAATTATCTCGAGCACATCCGCGAGATGGGCAATGACGAGCGCGCCCCGCCGTTCTTCTTCGCCAAGCACGCCGACATGCTGGTGCCTGATGGCGCCACCATTGCCTATCCGCCCCTGACCAAGGATCTGCATCACGAGGTCGAGCTGGTCGTCGCGATGAAGAGCGGTGGGCTGAACATCCCTGCCGACAAGGCGCTCGACCACGTCTACGGCTACGCAGTCGGCATCGACCTCACCCGCCGCGACCTCCAGATCGCCTCGCGCAAGAAGGAGCGGCCGTGGGAGATCGGCAAGTCGTTCGACGGCTCCGCCCCGTGCTCCGCGATTCAGCCGGCATCGAAGATCGGCCACCCCGCCAAGGGCAAGATCTGGCTCACGGTCAACGGCAAGGAAGCGCAGAAGGGCGACCTCACCGAGTTGATCTGGAACGTGCCCGAAATCATCTGGCAGCTCTCGCAGCAGGTGAAGCTCGCCGCCGGCGACATCATCATGACGGGCACGCCGGCCGGCGTGTCGCAGCTCCAGGTAGGCGACAAGCTCGAATGCGGCGTCGACGGCATCGGCACGTTGAAGGTCGCGATCGGCCAGCCAGAATAGGCTGAGCTCAAATCAAGGAAAACGCAAAGCCCCGGACGTCGCGTCCGGGGCTTTTACGCGCTCAAGTTCGCCGCTCATGCGCGCCGGCCACGTTGATGTCCTTCCCGGTGTAATCGGTCATCATCGCGGTCGCGGCCAGCGTCACGACAGCGCAAATCGCGATGTAGATTGCGATCGCGGTCGCCGAGTGGAACGTGCCGAACAGCCAGGTTGCGATCAGCGGCGCCGGACCGCCGGCGATCACGGAAGCGAGTTGATAGCCGAGCGAGGAGCCGCTGTAGCGCAGGCGTCCGGTAAAGCTCTCGGCGATCAAGGCGGCTTGCGGGCCGTACTGCATGTCATGCGGAATCAGCGACAGGATGATCGCGACGAAGATGATGGTTGGCGATCCGGTGTCGAGCATCGCGAAATAGACGAAGCCGAATATGCCCGTCACGGCAGCGCCGATCATGTACATGTTCTTGCGGCCGATCTGATCGGAGATATGTCCGCACAGCGGAATCGAGACGAACGACAGCACCGAGGCCGAGAGCACCGCGGTCAGCAGGAAGTCGCGCGAGACATGCAAGGTGCCGATGCCATAGGAAAAGACGAAGGCTGTGAAGATGTAGAACGGCGCCTGCTCCGACATGCGCGCAAAGGCGGACAGCAGAATCTCCTTCGGATACTCCCGGATCACGGTCAGCATCGGCGTGCGGTCCACCTGACGTTCGGCCACGAGCTTTGAGAACACCGGCGTTTCGAGGATGCCGAGCCGGATATAAAGGCCGACGCCGACCAGGATGATGCTGAGCGCGAATGGAATGCGCCAGCCCCACGCCAGGAACTGATCGCCCGCCATCTGGCTGAACGCCAGCACGGCGAGATTAGCGAGGAACAGACCGCAGGGCACGCCGAATTGCGGCCATGACGCGATCAATCCTCGGGATCGGTCGCTGCGGGCCCATTCCATCGACATCAGCACCGAGCCGCCCCACTCGCCGCCAACGCCGACGCCCTGAATGAATCGCAGCACGGTCAGGATCACGGCGCCCCAGATGCCGATGCTCGCATAGGTCGGCACCACGGCCACCGCGGCGGTCGCCAGTCCCATCAAGAGCAGCGTCGCGATCAGCGTCGACTTGCGGCCGATGCGGTCGCCATAGTGACCAAAGATTGCCGCGCCGATCGGGCGCGCGATGAAGCCGACTGCGTAGATCGCAAACGCCTCCAGCGTGCCAACCCAGGGGTCGGACTGCGGAAAGAACAGCTTTGCGAAAACCAGACCGGTGACGGTGCTGTAGAGAAAGAAATCATACCATTCGATCGCGGTCCCTACCGTGGACGCGATCACCGCGCGACGAAGCTGGCGCTGATGCTCGGATGGAGTAAGTCGGGTGGCGTCAAGGCCGAGTGTTGCCATGGGAGCGTTTCCTCCGGACAGCCCCCCGGTTGCGTATTTTTCGCCGGTTGTTCCTTGAGGAACAAACGAGATCAGGTTCCAAGGGTTCCGGCCGAGGTGGAACGAGAGTGTAAAACTTTAGTCGGCCAATAAAGCCGCGGCGCACGCTGCCGGATGGCTTGGCGCTACCAAGCCTTCACGGGCCGATTGGCGTGGCTTGCCTGCGGCACACCGCGATTGAGCGACATGTGGGAATGCACGCACAGCCACGTTTTGCCATTCCTGGCAAACACCATCGTGGCCCGGCCGGGGCGTGGAAACGGGCTGCCATCGGGATGATAGCCCGTGCTTGCCCATGGCGCGATCACAGTCGCCATCGTGCCATCGGCGGATGCCAGGATCGAGGTCTGATCGAGCACGAAATGAAAATCGGTCGTCTTGGGCCAGACGTTATTCCATTGCGTCGAGACCCACTGATCAAGACCAGGGATGACGTCGTTATGCGTGCCGAAGGCAAGCACGTCCGGATGGAAGAGCGGCCGCGCCGAAGCGTAATCAACCTCCCGGACATAGCCGGCAAAACTTTCCAGCCAGTGGCGGAAGAACTGCACGATGTCCGTATTCGCGACCGGCAAGGGGCTCATCGCGACGCCCTGATCACCGCAGAGCCGACAGCACGATGAGGCCGAGGATCAGCGCCGTCAGCGAATATTTCAGCGCGTAGTAGACGTTGCGGTTCCATTCCTTGACCTTGCGGCTGGCGAGATGGATCTCGTAGAGCTTGCCGAACACCTTGTTGAGCACGCCGACATTCTCGCCGTCGACGTTCTGGGTCGCCGACGCCTTGACGATGTGGTGGCTGACCCAGCGGTTGATGGCGGTCATGAAGCCGAACTTCATCGGCCGCTCGACGTCGCAGAACAGGATAATGCGGTTGACGTCGGTCGCATTCTCCGCGCTGTGGATGAAGGTCTCGTCGAACATGAAGGCTTCGCCGTCGCGCCAGACGCATTCGACACCGTCGACCAGGATGCGGCACTTGTTCGAGTTCGGCGTGACGAGGCCGAGGTGATAGCGCAGCGAGCCCGCGAACGGATCGCGATGGGCGCCGAGCTTGCCGCCCGGCGGCAGCATCGCGAACATCGCGCCGTGCACGCTCGGGATCGAGTTGAGCAGCTCCACCGTCTTCGGGCAGAGCGTGCGCGCCGACGGCAGGAAATCGTCGTACCATTTCAGGTAGAACCGCTTCCAGCCGCTCTTGAAGAAAGAGTAGAAGCCCCAGTCGTTGTTGTTGGCGGCCGCGCGAATAAAACCTTCGTCGAACAGGCGCACCGCCTCGTCGCGGATGATCTCCCAGTTCTCGCTCAGCAGCTTCAGCTCGGGAAACTGATCGACCGAGATCACCGGCTTGTTGGGTACGGCCGAGCCGACATACATCAACACATTGTAGGGCGCGAGATAGGTCGAGTGGTCGCCGAGCTGGCGCGCGAAGCGCAGCCGCTGCTTGCCGCGGAAGTGGACGTAAATCGTCGAGACGACCAGCACATAAAGGATAACAAGTTGCGGCGCAAAAAGCTGTTTCAGCATATCCCCGTTCCCAGTGACCCAGCCGGCGACGTCATCTATCCCGACTCGACCGGGGCGGCAAGATATTCACCGCTGGGTTGCACTCACACTGGCGCGAGCGGGAGCATGGAACCTGACGGAGACGCAGTCACGCCCGCGATAGCGCCTGGAGCCCTTTGAAGGTCAGGCGTTTGGGGTCGGTGACGCCGGCGAGATAGAGACGGCGGATGAAGGCGATGACGGCGTCGCGGTCGCAATCGGTCAGCGCGACGACGGCGTCGACCGCAATTCTCTGGGCTTCCATTGGGCTCACCTCGGCCTTGCGAGTAACCCCGGCCGAGACAGGCTAGGACTCAATCGGTTAAGCCGGCGTTAACCGTGCGGTCTGCGCCAGGCTCAACCCGGCGGCGATCGCGCCACCGCGCTCACCTCGAAAGGGACACCCGCCGCAGCAGCGGCAGGGTCAGGAATATCGCATCACGCCGTCGTCGATCCGCCCGAAGCGCAGCGAGACGATGTCGAGTGCGTAGTTCTGATACAGCCGCCACGGCCGCTTCGAGCCTTGCTTCGGCATCCTGGCGATCGAGCGCTGCACATAACCCGAACTGAAGTCGAGCGACGGCTGGGCGCTGATCGTGGCATCGTCATTGTGCGGCATGCACTGACGGAAATTGTGCCGGTCCATGTAGTTGATGAGCCGGCAGACATATTCGCAGGTGAGATCGCATTTCAGCGTCCACGACGCGTTAGTGTAACCGAACGCCGAGGCCATGTTCGGCACGTCGGCATACATCATGCCCCTGTAAGTCAGCGTGTTGGCGAAATCGACGGCGCGGCCGTCGACGCTGATCTCGAGCCCGCCGACGACCTGGAGCACCAAGCCAGTCGCCGTCACGATGATGTCGGCTGCAAGTTCGCGGCCGTCCTTCAGGCGGATGCCATCGCGCGTGAAGGTATCGATCTCATTGGTGACGACCGAGGCGCGCTGCTCGCGGATCGCCTTGAACAAGTCGCCGTCCGGCACGAGGCACAGCCGCTGGTCCCAGGGATTGTAGCGCGGCGTGAAATGGGTCGCGACATCGTAGTCGGGCCCCAGCGCGTTTCTGACGCCCTTGAGGATGAGGTCCTTCACTTTCGCCGGCCGGCGCCGGCTGAGCTGGAAGAAAAACGTCCCCCACATCACATTGCGCCAGCGGATCAGGTGATAAGCGAGCCGCGCCGGCAAATTACGACGCAGCTTGTTGGCGAAGGCATCGTGCGCGGGACGCGACACCACATAGGTCGGCGAGCGCTGCAGCATGGTGACCTGCGCCGCCCTCTTGGCGAGCTCCGGCACCAGCGTCACCGCCGTCGCGCCCGAGCCTATCACGACGACGCGCTTGCCCGAATAGTCGATGTCCTCAGTCCATTTCTGCGGATGCACGATGCGGCCCTGAAAATCCGCCGTGCCATTGAACTCCGGGGTGTAGCCCGCTTCGTATTTGTAATAGCCCGAGCACATGAACAGGAAATTGCAGGTGAAGCGCACGAACTTGGTTGCGCCCTCGCCTGTTGTGCGCTCGGCCTCGACGGTCCAGCGCGCCTCCGGCGTCGACCACGATGCGCGCTTGACGCGATGACGGAAGCGGATGTGCTTCTCGATGCCGTTCTCGGCGGCCGTCTCGCGCACATAGTTCAGGATTTGCGGCCCGTCGGCGATCGCCTTGGGATCGGTCCACGGCTTGAACGAATAGCCGAGCGTGAACATGTCGCTGTCGGATCGGATGCCGGGATAGCGGAACAGGTCCCAGGTGCCGCCGATGCAGTCGCGTCCCTCCAGGATGACGTAGCTCTTCGTCGGGCACTTGGTCTGCAAATGATAGCCCGCGCCAATGCCGGACAGGCCGGCACCGACGATCAGCACGTCGAAATGTTCTTTGGCTTCGGCCACGGCGGTTTCTCCCCGTTCAGAGGATGGCAGCGCCGCGGCAAATTGCAACCGTCAGGCCGCAGCAGCGGCCACGCAGGCGGTATCGAAGAACTCGTGGTACTCGACCGCCTTGCCGTCCTTGAAGCGCCAGAAATCGACCTTCGGCGTCTGCGCGACCTTTCCGGTCTTCTTGTTCGTCCATGCGCATTCGCCGCGCGCAACGACGGCATCGCCCTGCGCAACGTATTCGTTCATCGTGTAGTACTGCATGCTCCAGTCAGCAAGCAGGCCGTCGAAATAGCCGCGCAGCTCGGTCCGGTCGTCATAACGCCTGGCGAAAGGTACCGGCTCGGCTCCCCGGGGAATCGAATCGAACTTGATCTGCGGGCCGATGACGTTGTCGAACCAATAGTCGACGCTTTGGCCCTTGCTGTCGTTCCACTGGCGATAGGCTTCCTTCAAGAGCTGAACGTTGGCTTCGCTGGACATCGCATTTCCTCCATATGCATTTTGACAATGAACATCGGAAAAAAGGCCGCCCGCTGCAAAAAGTGGCGGACTTGTTGCGGCTCTACCTGCGAGCGTATCACAGAGGCGACCACAAAAAATAGGCCCCGGATCGCTCCGGGGCCCTGGTGTCGCAATCACGTCAGATCAGTACCGGTAGTGGTCCGACTTGTACGGTCCTTCCGGCTTCACGCCGATGTAGTCGGCCTGGTCCTTGCGCAGCTCGGTGAGCTTGACGCCGATCTTGGCGAGGTGCAGGCGCGCGACCTTCTCGTCGAGCGTCTTGGGCAGCACGTAGACCTTCTTCTCGTACTTGCCGTCCTTGTTGTTGGCGAACAGCTCGATCTGCGCCAGCGTCTGGTTGGTGAACGACGCCGACATCACGAAGGACGGATGGCCCATCGCATTGCCGAGGTTCACGAGGCGGCCCTCCGACAGCAGGATGATGCGGTGCTTGTCGGGGAATTCGATCTCGTCGACCTGCGGCTTGATGTTGGTCCATTTCAGGTTACGCAGCGACGCGATCTGGATCTCGTTGTCGAAGTGGCCGATGTTGCAGACGATGGCGCGATCCTTCATCGCGCGCATATGCTCGATGGTGATGATGTCCTTGTTGCCGGTGGCGGTGACGAAGATGTCGGCGCGGGGCGCGGCGTCTTCCATGGTCACGACCTCGTAGCCTTCCATCGCGGCCTGCAGCGCGCAGATCGGATCGACTTCGGAAACCATCACGCGGCAGCCGGCCTGGCGGAGCGAAGCGGCCGAGCCCTTGCCGACGTCGCCGAAGCCCGCAACCATGGCGACCTTGCCCGACAGCATCACGTCGGTGCCGCGACGGATGCCGTCGACCAGTGATTCACGGCAGCCATACAGGTTGTCGAACTTCGACTTGGTGACGCTGTCGTTGACGTTGATCGCCGGGAACAGCAGCGTGCCCTTGTTGGCCATCTCGTAGAGGCGATGCACGCCCGTCGTCGTCTCTTCCGAGACGCCCTTGATATTCTTGGCGATCTCGCCAAAGTAGCCCTTGGGCTTTTCCTTCAGCAGGCGCTTGACCAGCGCATAGAAGATCTCCTCTTCCTCCGAAGCAGGCTTGTCGAGGAAGGCGGTGTCGCCGTTCTCGGCGCGGACGCCAGCATGCACCAGCATGGTGGCGTCGCCGCCGTCATCGAGGATCATGTTGGGCGTGCCGCCGCCATGCCAGTCGAACAATTTTGCGGTGTAGTCCCAGTACTCGGTCAGCGTCTCGCCCTTGACGGCGAAGACGGGAATGCCGGCGGCCGCGATCGCGGCGGCGGCGTGGTCCTGGGTCGAATAGATGTTGCAGGAGACCCAGCGGATGTCGGCGCCGAGCGCGGCCAGCGTCTCGATCAGCACCGCGGTCTGGATCGTCATGTGCAAGGAGCCTGCGATGCGCGCGCCCTTGAGCGGCTGCTTCGGGCCGTACTCCTCGCGGGTGGCCATCAGGCCGGGCATCTCGGTCTCGGCGAGCGAGATTTCCTTGCGGCCGAAATCGGCCAGCGAAATGTCCTTGACGATGTAATCGGTGAAGCCGGGCTTCGCGTTCATTGCGGGTGTCCTGTTTGTTGAACTCGTCCTTCCGGGTCGCCCAAAGAGGCGGACCCGGCATCTCGATGTGATGGATAAGGTTCCCGGCTTCGCTCGCGTTGCGGGCGCGCCCAGGATGAGGCGTAAAACTAGAGCGCGCGCTTGAGCGGCTCGACGAGGTCGGTCTTCTCCCAGGAGAAGCCGCCCTCATTGTCGGGCGTGCGGCCGAAATGGCCGTAGGCCGAGGTGCGCGCGTAGATCGGGCGGTTGAGGTCGAGATGGCTGCGGATGCCGCGCGGCGTGAGATCCATCGCTTTAGCGACGGCCTTCTCGAGCTGGTCCTCCGACACCTTACCGGTGCCGTGGGTGTCGATGTAGATCGACAGCGGACGTGCCACGCCGATGGCATAGGCGAGCTGCAGCGTGCAGCGGTCGGCAAGACCGGCGGCAACGACGTTCTTGGCGACATAGCGCGCGGCATAGGCCGCGGAGCGGTCGACCTTGGTCGGATCCTTGCCGGAGAACGCGCCGCCGCCATGCGGGGCCGCGCCGCCATAGGTGTCGACGATGATCTTGCGGCCGGTCAGGCCGGAGTCGCCGTCGGGGCCGCCGATGTAGAACTTGCCGGTCGGGTTGATGTGCCAGATCGTCTTCGGCGTGATCCAGTCCTTCGGCAGCGCCTCGCGCACATAGGGCTCGACGATGTCGCGCACCTGCTTGGAGGTGAGATCCTCGACCAGATGCTGGTGCGACACCACGATCTCGCGCACGCCGACCGGCTTGCCGTTCTCGTATTGCACGGTGACCTGGCTCTTGGAATCCGGGCCCAGCACCTTCTCGCGGCCGGAGTGGCGCGCTTCGGAGATGAGGCGGAGGATCTTGTGGGCGTAGAAGATCGGCGCCGGCATCAGGTCGGGCGTCTCGTTGGTGGCGTAGCCGAACATGATGCCCTGGTCGCCCGCGCCTTCTTCCTTGACCTCGCCCGGCTGCAGCGCGTCGACGCCCTGCGCGATGTCGGCCGATTGCGGATGCAAGAGGATCTCGATGTCGCAGGTCTTCCAGTGGAAGCCGTCCTGCTCGTAGCCGATGTCCTTGATCGCGCCGCGGACGACGCTCTCGATCTGCTCGTTTGTCACCGACTTCGGACCGCGGGTCTCGCCGGCGATCACCACCTTGTTGGTGGTGGCCAGCGTCTCGCAGGCGGCGCGAATCTGCCAGGGGTCGATGCCCGCCTTCGGCCCTTCACGATAGAACAGGTCGACAATCTCATCGGAGATCCGGTCGCAGACCTTGTCCGGATGACCCTCGGACACGGACTCACTGGTGAAGAGATAGGACGCGCGCATCAGTAACCCCTTGTTCCGCCATTAGCCGGCGGGCGTTTGCGATGTTTACTTTTGATGATGTCAATCACGCCGACGCGAGATGACGTAGGATTCGTCGAGAAACCAGAGCCCATTGTACTTTCGCAGCACGTCCCTGGCGGCATCCAGAGTGCGGCCGTTTTGAGTCATTTCAGTCAACCGGTCGTCCTCAATCTGAGCGACATACACCGCCGCATTCCACGCTGCAAAGGCCGTCGAGGTGCCGATGGTGCCGGTGACCTCGTTGGGCAGCGCTTCCATATCATACCTGAAGATCGAACGGTTATCCGCGTAGGCATTAAAATTTAAGTCGCGGCCCACCGATCCAAGTTCATACTTAACTGCACGCAGTAGCTCATGACGGCTGACTGAGAAAGGATTTTCTCCAGGCCAGATCGCCTGGATCATTTCCATGCCCGGATCCTGGCCGTGGGAGTGAATTCCGATCAGCCGGCCGCCAGGCCGGAGCGCCCGCGCCAGCGGTGCAATGATCCGCTTGGCCCTGAAATTGACCGAGGACAGGGCCCGGTAGGGCTGAGATGCGATGACGAGGTCGAAATTGGCCTCGGCCTGTCCCGGCCGCGGAATGGTCGAATCCAACAGGAACCTATGGTCCTCGCGATAGAGCACGAGGACGACGGGTCGCTCATAGAGCGGCATAGCCGTGCGCGGGCTAATCGCAGCGCGCCAATTCTGCTCCAAAAACGGCCTCAGCTCCGCGATCTGCTGCTCGAACTCGCCCGATGAAGCGCCGCGGAGCGGCACTTCGTGCCAGACGGTGGCCGCCGCCGCCGCAGGCGATGCCGGCGTGAGCCAGGGCGCCTCGGCGTAGAACATGTTGGTGAAGACGAACACCGACGCCGGATGCTCGAAAATGCGGTCCGGCACCTTCTCCAGCGTCAGGCGCAGGTCCTCGAGGCTGAGCTCCTTGCCCGCGACATAGAACGGCATGTGCGGAAAGCGCTGGTGCGTTGCGCGCAGCACCCGCGCCAGCACCGTGCCGTCGCCGACGCCGGCGTCGAACAGGCGCAGCGCCGGCGGGCGCGGGTGGATGGAGCTTAGCTCCAGGGCAACCCTGTCTGCGATCACCCGCTTCTCGCTGCAGGTGTGGACGAACAGCAGGTATTTCTGGCGGTTCTCGAAGAAACGGAAATTGCCGCGCGGGTCGCGTTTTTCCGGCGGCACCTGAAGTCCCCGCGGCGGCGGCACGCCGCCGGCCATCGATGCGGCCATATAGGCCTGGATCCGCTCCAGCGTGTCGATGGTGATGCGCTTGCCCTCGCGCAGGCGGTGCACCAGCTTCCCATCGTTCACCGCGCGGCGGCCGAAGGTCGATTCCGCCATATCCGCCTTGCGGCAGAACTCGGTGATTTGGCTCAGGATTTCGTCGTTTTTCATCAGTGGGAAAGCGTTGGGCAGACGGGATGGGTCACACGTCCTAGCAAATTCTGCCCACTCATGAAATAGCGGATCGAGCCGCCGCGGTTTGCCGGGTGCACCAGGGCGGAAGCCGTGAACCCCTGCGCCACGCCGGAAAACAAACCAGCGCTTCTCCTCTTACGAGATCATCGCCATGGGCCGCCTGCTCGTCGCGCTCTGCCTGGTCACACGTGCGCCGTGGTCCGCGCCCGCCTTCGGGCAGGCGCGCAATCAGCTCGGTCCACTCTGCACGACCGTGACGACGCCGGCAGACCAGATGGTCGACGCCCGCACCAGGATCATCGCGCTGAAAGTCTTCAGGGGCAAAACTTCTGGCGTGCGGCCGCGTGAACAAGAAGGGCGACTACGCCAAGTTCGTCGCCGACGCCACGGAAGCGATCGGCTCCAGCCGGCCAGGCGATCTACAGCTTGCGGATGGGCCTATTACGACAAAGGCGAGTACGAGGTCGCGATCACGGATTTCGGCCACGCGCTGAAGCTCGGCCCGCCCAACGGCATCATCTTCCAAATCGCGGCAGGCAATGCCTGGCGCGGCAAGCGTGACTATGCCAAGGCCATTGCCGTCAATCAGGGCCGACCCGAAGTCGGCGTTCTCGTTCGGGCCGAGGTGGTCTCGATCACGAAGAACAAGCAGGTGCCGTCGTCGAATTCCTCGTCTGCTGGTCGAGGTCGACCTGGCGGCGAAGTGACGACGCGCTATCGCCCAACTCAGCTGTCATCGCCCGGCCTTGACCGGGCGATCCAGTATTGCAGAGACAGCGAGAGATACGGAGAAGCCGCGGCGTACTGAATTCCCCGCCTTCGGGGAATGACAGTGGAGCTAATGGGGTTACTGGCCCCACACTTCCTTGGCGATCTCGACCGCAAGGCTGAGCTTGGCCCATTGCTCTTCCTCGGAGAGGATGTTGCCCTCCTCGGTCGAGGCGAAGCCGCATTGCGGCGACAGCGCGAGCTGCTCCAGCGGGGCGAACTTGGCGGCTTCTTCCAGGCGGCGCTTGATGTCGTCCTTCTTCTCGAGCTCGCCGAACTTCGAGGTGATGACACCGACCACGACGACCTTGTTGCCCTTGGGCAGGAAGCGCAGCGGCTCGAAGCCGCCGGCGCGGTCACTGTCGTATTCGAGGAAATAGCCGTCGTAATTGGTACCAGCGAGCATGGTCTCGGCAACCGGCTCGTAGCCGCCCGAAGAGATCCAGGTCGAGCGGAAATTGCCGCGGCAGACATGCGTCGTCACCACCATGTCGGCGGGCTTCTCGGCCAGCGCGTAGTTGATGATGCGAGCATAGATCTGCTGGAGGCCGTCCGGATTGTCGCCGCGCTCGCGCGCCTTCTGCAACTCGTCCTGCGAGCAGAGATAGGCCCAGACGGTATCGTCGAACTGGAGATAGCGGCAGCCGGCGTCGTAGAACGCCTTCACCGCCTTGCGGTAGGTCTTGCCGAGGTCCTCGTAGAAGGCGTCGAGATCCGGATAGACCTCCTTGGAGATCGACTTGCGGCCGCCGCGGAAATGCAGCACCGCCGGCGACGGGATCGTCATCTTGGCGGTGACGTGGGCCTGGTCGGCATACTTCTTCAGGAAGCGGAAATGATCCAGCATCGGGTGGTTGTCGGGGAAGTCGAGCCTGCCGACCACACGAACCGCATCATGGCGCGTCTCCACGCCCGCAAACTGGATGCCGGTGTCGGGGTGGAACAGTTCGCAGCCGGTGAGCTTGGCCAGGAAGTCGAAATGCCACCAGGAGCGGCGGAATTCGCCGTCGGTCGCGAGCTTGAGCCCGATCGAAGCCTGCTTGTGCACGACCTTCTCGATCTCCATGTCCTCGATCTTGCGCAGATCGTCGGCCGAGATCTCGCCCTTCTCGAGACGGCTGCGCGCTTCCTTGATCTTGGCCGGACGCAGAAGGCTGCCGACCTCGTCGGCGCGGAAGGGGGCTTTGGTTCGCTGCATTTGTTACTCCCGGGATATTTTCTATCGCGTTTTCAAGCGAAGTGGCTACCGGTTCACGTTAAGAAAACGCGTCGGACAAGTTAGTGGGCCGCCGCCCCGGCGACGCCGAGGTGACGCTCCAGGACCGAGGGGTCGGCCTTCAGCGCGGCGCTCGGGGCGTCGTGGACGATCGTTCCGCGCTCCAATATCACAACGCGGTCGGCCAGCCCCAGAATCTTTTGCGCATTCTGCTCGACGATGATCGAGCAGATGCCACCCGCCCGGGTAATGGTCCCGATTGCTTTCAGGAGCTCCTCAACGATGATGGGGGCAAGCCCCTCAGTCGGCTCGTCCAGCAGCAGGACCTTCGGGTTGAGGGTGAGCGCGCGGCCGATCGCGAGCATCTGCTGCTCGCCGCCGGAGAGCTGGTTGCCAAAATTGCTGCGCCGCTCCTTCAGCCGCGGGAACATCTCGTAGACCTTCTCGACCGTCCATGGGCCGGGCTGCGCCACCGCGGTCATGTTCTCCTCGACCGTGAGCGAGCGGAAGATGTTGCGCTCCTGCGGCACCCAGCCAATGCCGGCGCGCGCGCGCTGGTCCGGCCGCATGGCCGTGACGTCGACCCCGGCGAGCGCGATGGAGCCGGAGAAGCGGCGGGTGACGCCGACGATGGAATTGATCAGCGTGGTCTTGCCGGTGCCGTTGCGGCCGAGCAGCGCCAGCACCTGCCCCTCGGCGAGGCGCAAGGACATGTTGGGCAGCACCACGGCTTCGCCATAGCCGGCGCGAAGCGAGTCGATCGCGAGCAGGTCAGACATTGACCGCCTCCTCGCCGAGATAGACTGCCTTGACCTGCGGATCGCGCGCGACCTGTTCGGGCGGCCCCTCCGTGAGCAGCGCGCCCGAGACCAGCACCGAGATACGGTCGGCAAAGGAGAACACGAGGTCCATGTCGTGCTCGATCAGCAGCACGGTGACGTCGCGCGGCAGCGCGCCGACGACCGTCAGAATGTCGTGGCGCTCGCTCTCGGGCACGCCGGCGGCAGGCTCGTCCAGCAGCAGCACGCGCGGCTTGGCCGCGATTGCGACTGCAATCTCGAGCAGGCGCTGCTTGCCGTAAGGCAGTGTCACGGTCTGCTCGTTCATGACGTCGAGCAGATGGAAGCGCGTGAGCAGATCGGCAATCTCGCCATTGACGTCGCTGCGAGTGCCCATCCGCCGCCACCAGTCGCCGCCATGGCCAAGGCGCTCGGAGACGGCAAGGCCGATGGTTTCGAGCGGGGTCAGGTCGGGATAGAGCTGATTGATCTGGAAGGTGCGCGACAGGCCGCGCAGCACGCGCTTGTGCACGGGCAGATCCGTGATGTCCTGGCCTTCGAGCACGATGCGGCCCGAGTTCGGCTTGAGCACGCCGGTGAGCTGGTTGATGACGGTGGTCTTGCCCGCGCCATTGGGGCCGATCAGCGCGTGACGGGCGCCCTGCTCGACCTTGAGCGACAGGTCGCGGGTGACTCGCAGACCGCCGAACTGCTTTTCGAGATTCTTCGTTTCGAGCGCGATAGTCATGCGTCGCTCTCCGGCACAGCAACAACGGCCTTGCGCCCGGCCACCTGCTTGATGATCAGGTTCGGCACATAAAGTACCCAGCCGTGCAGGCGCTGGCGGCCGATCAGCACGATCACGACCAGCACGAGGCCGATCCAGAACTGCCAATATTGCGGGGTGATGGTCGAGAACAATTCCTGGAGCATGCGGAACACGACCGCGCCGATCAGCCCGCCATAGAGATAGCCGGTGCCGCCGATCACGAGCACCAGCATCAGATCGGCGGAGCGCTCGAACGCAAACACGTCGAGCGAGGCGATCGCGGTGGTCTGGGTGAACAGTGCGCCTGCGATGCCGGCATAGAACGCCGCCAGCGTGTAGATCGCGATCAGGCGGCGGTTGACCGGAATGCCGATCGCGGCGGCCCGCAGCGGATTGTTCTTGATCGCACGTAGCGACAGGCCGAACGGCGAATGCACGACGCGGCGCGCGAACAGGAACAGGAGGAACAACACAGCCAGTGAGTAGAAGAAGCCGGCTTTCCCGAACATGTCGAACGGGATCTCGCCGAAGATCGGCTGCATCTCGATGCCTTGCAGGCCGTCGGTGCCACCGGTGATATTGGAGAAGCGCTCGGCCAGTGCTTCCAGCAGCAGGGCGATGCCGAGCGTCACCATCAGTCGGGTCAGGTCGACGCCGCGGATCACCAGGAAACTGGTGGCAAAGCCGAGCACCATCGCGGCAAGGCCGGAGGCGACGAGCGCCAGCACGGGCTCTTTGATGATGCCGTGCAGCGCGAGGAGCCCCGCCGCATAGGCGCCGACGCCGAAGAATGCGGCATGGCCGAGCGAGACGATGCCGGCATAGCCGAGGATAAGATCGAGCGACATCGTGAACAGCGCCAGCCGCAGGATGTCGGTCATGATCAGATAGCGCGCGGGGAAGGCGAAGCCGCAGGCCAGCAAGATGAGCCAGAAGGCGATTTCGCCAAAGTGCCAGCGCGCCTGGCGCTGGGCGTGATAACCGACGTCGGAGGAGGCGCTCATCGGCAAACTCAGCGCGCGGCCGTGCGGCCGAACAAGCCGTTCGGGCGCCAGATCAGGATCACGATCATCATGGTGTAGATCACGAAGGGGCCCATCTTTGGCACGTAGTACTTGCCGGCGACGTCGCCGATGCCGAGCAGGAGCGAGGCCAAAAACGGCCCTGTGATCGAGGACGACCCGCCGACGGTGACCACGATCAGGAAGTAGATCATGAACTTCAGGGGAAAGTACGGATCGAGGCCGAGGATCTCGGCGCTCAGCGCGCCGCCGAGGCCGGCGAGCCCGCAACCAAAGGCAAAGGTGAACGCGAACACCTGCGGCACGTTGATGCCGAGCCCGCTGGCAGCGCGCGGATCGTCAACGGCGGCGCGCAGACGGCTGCCGAAGCGGGTCTTGGCCAGCACCATCTGCAAAGCGATGGTGAGCAAGCCGCAGATCACAATGATCATCAGCCGGTAGCGGCCGATGCCGACGCCGAACACGTCGAACTGGCCCTGGAGCGCGGCCGGCAAATTGATGAAGACGCGCGAGGATCCCTGGATGTAGTCGACGGCCGCGACGGACATGAAGGTCAGGCCGATGGTGAACAGAACCTGGTCGAGATGGCTGCGCGCATAGAGGTGGCGGTAGAGCGTGCGTTCGAGCGCAATGCCGATCGCGGCCGCGGAGACGAAGGCGAGCGGCAGGGCGGCGAAGAACGGCCAGCCCATCCGGTTGACCAGCACCATGCAGATATAGCCCCCGGCCATCGCGAAGGCGCCATGGGCAAGATTGACGAAGTTCATCAGGCCGAGCGTGACTGCAAGCCCGCAAGCGAGCACGAACAGCAGCATGCCGTAGGCAACGCCATCGAACAGGTTGGTGAGGATTGCGGTCATCGGGAGCAGATCGTTGTCGAAAAAGTATCAGGTCTAGCGGAGTAGGCTGCTCTGCTCCTCTCCCGCTTGCGGGAGAGGGCTGGGGTGAGGGTATCTCGGCAACGGGACAATCCCCGACTTGAAAAGAGCCCTCACCCTGCACTTCGCGATAGCCGAGGCTTCGCCTCGGCGACTCTTAAAGGACGGCCACCAAAGGTGGCCTACGCTCTCCCGCAAGCGGGAGAGGTTTAGAAGAGCGCATCACTTCTTGGTCTTGCCGAGATCCTTGACGGCCTCGAAGGTCGCGAACTCGACATTGTAGAGCTCGCCGTCGACCTTCTCGACTTTACGGATGTATATGTTCTGCACGATGTCGCGGGTCTCGGGATCGATCGAGATCGGGCCGCGCGGGCTCTCCCACTTCTGTCCCTTCATGGCTTCGATCAGCTTGTCGCCGTTGGTGTCTCCGCCCGTCTTCTTGAGCGCTTCGTAGATCAGGTGGATGCCGTCATAGCCGCTCACCGCCATGAAGCCCGGACGGTTGCCGAAGGCTTTCTTGTAAGCGGCAACAAAATCCTTGTTCATCTGCGAGGGATGCGCCGCGGAGTAGAGATGCGCGGTGACCGTGCCGAGCACGGCGTCGCCCATGTTGTTGAGCAGGTCGTCGTCAGTGACATCGCCCGGTCCGATTACTTTGATGCCGGCCTTGTCGAGACCACGCTCGGCATACTGCTTCATGAAGTTGCCGCCCTGGCCGGCCGGCACGAACACGAAGATCGCGTCAGGCTTGGCGTCTTTCATGCGCTGGAGGAACGGCGCGAAGTCGGGGTTTTGCAGCGGCACCTTGACCTCTTCGACCACCTCGCCGCCACCGGCGGTGAAATTCTGCTTGAAGAAGTTCAGCGCGTCATTACCCGGCGCGTAGTCCGAGGTCAGCGTTGCCACCTTCTTGATGCCGTTCTTGACCGCCCAATCGCCGATGATGGTCGAGGACTGCGCAAGCGTGAAGCTGGTTCGCACGATGTAGGGCGAACGCTCGGTGATGATGGAGGTGCCGGCCGCCATGACGACTTCCGGAATCTTGGCCTGCGTTGCGAGCGGCGCCGCCGCGAGCGCGGCGGGCGTCACGCCGAAGCCGGCGATGAAATTGACCTTGTCGTTGACGATCAGTTCCTGCGCGGCGGTCTTCGTCTTGTCGGGAATCGCGGCGTCATCCTTGACGATGATCTCGATCTTCTTGCCGGCGACGGTGTCGCCCTTCTGCTGCATGTAGAGCTTGATCGCGTTCTCGATCTGCTTGCCGGTCGAGGCCTGGCCGCCGGTCATCGGCAGAATCAGACCGATCTTCACGGCGTCCTGCGCCTTCGCAGGCGCGATGGCGGCGAGGCCCGCGATGGCGGCCGCTGCTGCCGTCCGTGAAAACGTTTTGAGCTCGAACATCAGATGTCCCTCCCCTTCATTCCTGACCTCTTGTGCATCGAACCGAGTGCCCGGTCCTTGCCTTTACCGTAGCGCGCACGCGCCATGTCGCCGCGCCACATGGCGTCTTTCGCGCCCTTATTGTCAATCGGACGTTTGGCGACCATTCGGCGCAAGCCGCGCGCTCCGATTGTCGACGGCGGCAAGCGGCATCGGGATTACGCCGTCGAGCCGAGCGTCCAGATTGAGGCCGCCGCCATTTGTACGATTGTACAAATAAAATGGACCTGTCAACGAAAACTCGTTGCCCTCGGTCACGCCACTTTGTCGCGAGCCTCGGCCCGCAGTCCAGAAGCGCGACGGACTGCGTGGATGGAGGATTCGTCATTCTTTTGCAGAATGTGTACCTCAGCGAGGCCTTGATCGACGCGCCTCGGTAATAAAATACCCACCTCGAATAAGTCTATTTTGCCGTGTTGAAGGCTATTCTCCTCGCGCCGGCCCGGTCCGGCGTCCAACGACCGAACGCGCGCGCACCGATACAATGCCCAAGATTCTTCGTTCCGTCCTCGTCCTCGCTGCCCTCGCAGCGGGGCTGGCCGGCTGCGGCACCGTCAACGAAAGACTCTCTGCTGGCATGGGCGACTACGTCCCGCAATGGGCCGGCGGCCTGCCGGCGGATGCCCCGCCCCGGCCGGGCACTCCGCAATACGACGCCTACATGAAGGAGCGCGAACGCAAGCGGCTGATGCCTGCAGCCGATCGCGAAAAGGAAGAGCAGGCGCAGAAGGGCGCGACGGGATCTTCGTCAGGCAGCGCGCTGCGGTAGGCGGTCATTCCGGGGCGATGCGTCAGCATCGGACTATGGCGCGCAGTTGCGCATCTGAGAATCTCGAGATTCCGGGTTCGCCTCTTTGAGGCGCCCCGGAATGACAGCGCATCAATCCACAAACACCACCGTCTTGCGGCCATTGAGGATGACCCGGTCGTCGAGGTGATAGCGGATCGCGCGGGCCAGCACACGGCGCTCGATGTCGCGGCCCTTGCGGACCAGGTTTTCGGGCGTATCGCGATGGCTGATGCGCTCGACGTCCTGGTCGATGATCGGACCCTCGTCGAGATCACGCGTGACGTAATGCGCGGTCGCGCCGATCAGCTTGACGCCGCGCTCGTGGGCCTGGTGATAGGGCTTTGCGCCCTTGAAGCCCGGCAGGAATGAGTGGTGAATGTTGATACAGCGCCCCGACAGTTTTGCCGAGAGATCGTCCGACAGGATCTGCATGTAGCGGGCGAGCACGACGAGATCGGTGCCTGTGCGGGCGACGAGGTCGAGGATCTGCGCCTCCTGCTCGCGCTTGGTCTCCTTGGTCACCGGCAGATGGTGGAACGGAATGCCGCCGAAATCGAGCCCGGCATAGACCTCGCGCGGATGGTTGGAGACGATCGCGGTGGGAATCATTGGCAATTCGCCGGTGCGCCAGCGGTAGAGGATGTCGACCAGGCAGTGGTCCGACTTCGACACCAGCAGCATAACCTTGCGGTGCGCGGCGCGGTCGCGCATCTGCCATTCCATGCTGAAACGTTCGGCGATTGCCGCAAAGCCGGTCTGGAGCGCCGACAACTCCACGGCGAGATCGGCCGCGGTGAAGACCACGCGCATGAAAAACTTTTTGGTCTCGACATCGTCGAACTGCTGGGCGTCGAGAATGTTCTGTCCATTGTGGGCGAGGAACGTCGACACAGCCGACACGATGCCCGGGCGATCCGGACAGGACAGGGTCAGGACATATTGATGATCGGGCATGTCTCTTGATGAAGGTTTGGGCAAAGGCCCGCGGAACTAGCTGCGATTTGCGGCCTCCTCTAGCACCGACGCCGCCCTTGCGCCAATCCCAAGCGCGGAGTCAGGATGAACGTACCATTGCGATTTGACTGACCGGAGCACGCCTATGGCCGATCGCTTGAACGGCACCCGCATTCTCATCCTGGAGACGCGCGAGGAGGCGCAGTTTTCGAGGCTTCTCGCCGAGCAAGGCGCCGAGGTCGTGCAGTGCCCGATGTTCACCATTCACGATGCGCCGGACCCCGCACCCGTCGAGGCCTGGGTCCGCCGCGCCATCGACAGGCCGTTCGACGACCTCGTGTTGATGACCGGCGAAGGCCTGCGCCGGATCATGAAGCTCGCCGTCGCTCGTGGGCTCGATCGGGCTCTCGTGGCAGCGCTTGCCAAATCGCGAAAATTCACCCGCGGCCCAAAGCCCGGCAAGGCGCTGCGCGAGATCGGCCTCGAGGCGCAGCAGACCACGGAGAAGCCGACCACCGAGGGCGTCATCGAGATGCTGGGCAGGCTCGACTTGAAGGGCCGGCGGCTTGGCCTTCAGCTCTATCCGGACAAGGACCACAGCGCGCTGACCGGCGCGCTCGTCGCGCAAGGCGCCGAGGTCGATACCGTGCTGCCGTATGTTTACGATTCCAAGGCGGCGGATGCCAACATCGTCACGGCCATCGACGACATGGCCGAGGGGCGGATCGATTGCATCGCGCTGACCAATCTCGGCCAGGTCCGCCGCCTGATCGAGGCCGCGAAAGCGCATGGCATCGAGGCGAAGTTGCGCGCAGGCCTCGAACGGACGCTGATCGCCTCGGTAGGTCCGGCGGTCTCCGGCGAACTCGCCGCGCACGGC
Organism: Bradyrhizobium sp. 137; assembly: GCF_023074095.1. Taxonomy (NCBI): domain Bacteria; kingdom Pseudomonadati; phylum Pseudomonadota; class Alphaproteobacteria; order Hyphomicrobiales; family Nitrobacteraceae; genus Bradyrhizobium; species Bradyrhizobium sp. 137. Next base: position 79,102 of record NZ_JADPKU010000127.1, on the reverse strand, counting down.
CTGCGTACAGACATCTCACCGCCAGAGGACGCCTTCTTCATGCGTCCGCTGATCTCGGCGATGGCCGCGGCGCTGGCAGAACGGAAGCCAGTGGCGACGCGTTGATCCGCGGGGCCAGGTCTCCGCAATCCGGTCGCGCGCTTGCGGTGGGCCGGCGCGCTGAAACGGCGGCGCATGGCGGCATGCGGCAGCTTCGATTGACACCGGCGTCACCAACGCTACCTTCTCGCGCAGAAGAAGAAACAAAGTAAAGGAATCGCCGTGACACGCGTCATCGCGTCGTGAGCGCAGCCGCGCGACGATCGGCGCTCGCGCCATTCCGCATCCGCAATTATCGCTTCCAGTGGCCGTCCGACCTGCTTACCTCCTGGGCATTCGAGGTCGAGACGCTGGTGCTCGGCTGGTACATCCTGGTCGAGACCGGCTCAGTGCTGCTGCTCACCGTGCTTGCATCGCTCCAGTTCGTCGGGACGCTGGTCGCGCCGGTATTCGGCATGATCGGCGACCGCATGGGTCATCGCGACCTGCTGGTCGCGATGCGCCTCGCCTATACGGTGCTCTCGTCGACCATCATGGCTCTGGCGTTGACCGGTCATTTGTCGCCGCTCAGTGTCATGGTCATCGTCGCGATCATGGGCCTGATTCGGCCCTCGGATCTCGGCGTCCGGGGCGCGCTGCTTGCCGAGATCATGCCGGCCGAGCAACTGGTCGGCGCCATCAGTGTTGCGCGTACCACCCAGGACAGCGCCCGCATCGCCGGAGCATTGACGGGCGCCGGATTGTTCGCCGTTCTTGGCATTGGCCTCGTCTATGTGGCGATCGCATGCCTCTATCTCGTGGCCGCGCTGCTCATGCTCTGCCTGTCCCGGCCGAAAAGGACCGTCACCACGAGCGATCTCCCGGCGAACAGTCACGCGATGTCCCGATTATTTGCCGACCTCAAGGAGGGGATCGTCTACGCCTGGAATGGCCCGGGAATGCGCGCGGCGCTGTGCGTCGCGTTCCTGGCCAATCTCACCGCATTTCCTTTCACTGGCGGACTGCTGCCCTACATCGCGCGGGAAATCTTTCAGACCGACCAGACCGGCCTCGGCTATCTCTCGGCGAGCTTCGCCGTCGGCTCGCTGATCGGCTCCATCACGCTGAGCTTGGTGAACGGACTGCGCATTGCCCGGCTCCTGATCGGCGCGACGCTGGCCTGGTACGCCATGCTGCTGGTATTCGTCGAGATCAGGACCCTGCCGGTGGCGATGGCCTGCCTCGTCCTCGCCGGTATTGCGCAGAGCATGTCGATGATCTCGGCAGCCGTGATCCTGATGCGGACGGCGAGCGCACATCTGCGCGGCCGCGTCATGGGCGTCCGCATGATGGTGATCTACGGCCTGCCGCTCGGACTACTCGCGGCCGGCAGCCTGATCGATATCATCGGCTATTCCGCCACGGGTTCGCTCTATGCCGCCTCAGGGATCATCGCGATGCTGGCAATCGCGATCCGCTGGCGCGCCGACCTCTGGCCGGTGCACGCCCCCGCCAATGCGCGTTAGTCCCCGTACCCGCGCAGCCGCTCGATATCGAGGATCGTGACGCCGCCATATTCGAGCCGGAGCAGCCCCTCTTTCTCCAGCCGGTTCAACGCGCGGTTGGCGATCTGGCGGGACATGCCGGAGAGCGCGCCGATCTCCTCCTGGGTGATCTCAAGATGCGCAGTCGATTCGGGATAGAGGATCGGGTTGAACAGCGAGGCAATGCTGCGCGCGAGGCGCGCGGTGGCATCAAGCGTGCGGTTGACCTCGAGCATGCCGATGAACTGGCCGAGCCGCTCGTTGAGCTGGCGGACCAGGAAGCGGTTGAAGCCGACACTGTTTTCAAACAGCCACATGAAGGCGCTGCGTTCCATCAGTGCGACCCGGCTGTCGCGCAGCGCGACCACGTCGTAGCGTCGCGGCTCGTTCTTGAGCACGCTGCCTTCGCCGAACCAGGCCCCTGCCGTCAGCCCGGCAAGACTCGTCTCCTTGCCGTCGCGCGACACCCCGCCCATCCGGGCAAGGCCAAAGACCATGCCGGCCCAGTAGCCAAAGGTGTCGCCGCGCATGAACACGGTCTCGCCGGTGCCGTAGGACCGCTCGGTGATTCCGGCGCGTGCGACCTCGATCTCGGCCTCCGTGAGCTCGCGCGACCAGGCGGCGATGCGCTTCAGTTGATCCTCTGAAATCATGATCTCGAAGCCAGCCGCACCGTTTCGTCACTCCGCCCTTCTGCTGCACTGCAACATGATCACCTCGGCCGCCATCCAACCAAAGATGGACGCCGCGCCCGCCCGAAAAACTTTGTCACCGAATTGTCAGGCCGAAGACATTTCAAAATAGCGCTTTCCCGTATTGAGAGCCACCTTGGGCGATGCGGCCTTTGAGCCCTGATGGGAACGAAGGTCGCGCGGCTCCGGTCGAGACCAATGGCTGCATGGCCTCACCAGGACGACCGTACTAGGATCGCCCGAAAACAACGGATGAAGAGCGCAACTGAATGCGCCATCACCGGGAGGGATTTGTTGGTGGGTACTAGTCTAGAAGTGCGCGGCGTGTCCTTGCGATTCGGTGGCGTGCGTGCGCTGACCGATGTGGGCTTCGCCATCAGGCAAGGCGAGCTGTTCTCGATCATCGGGCCCAACGGCGCCGGCAAGACCTCGATCGTGAACTGTATTTCCGGTCGCTACAGGCCGACCGAAGGCCAGCTCCTCTACCAGGGCCGCGACATCACCGGATTGACGCCGAACGCCCGCGCCTCGCTCGGCATCGGCCGTACCTTCCAGAATCTAGCGCTGTTCCACCACATGAGCGTGCTCGACAACATCATGGTCGGGCGCCATCACCTCCTGAAGAACAATTTCCTCACGGGCTCGCTGTACTGGCTCACCGGCGCGCGCAAAGAAGAGCTCGAGCACCGCCGCAAGGTCGAGGAGATCATTGACTTCCTCGATCTCCAATCGGTGCGAAAAGCCACCGCCGGCACCCTCTCCTACGGCTTGCGCAAGCGCGTCGAGCTCGCCCGCGCCATGGCGCTGGAGCCGCGCCTCATCCTCCTCGACGAGCCGATGGCCGGCATGAACTTCGAGGAGAAGGAGGACATGGCGCGCTACATCGTCGATCTCAACGAGGAGTTCGGGATGACGGTGGTGATGATCGAGCACGACATGGGCGTGGTGATGGACATCTCCCATCGCGTCATGGTGCTGGACTTCGGCAAGAAGATCGCCGAGGGCGATCCCGCGGCGGTCCTTGCCGACCCTCACGTCAAGCGTGCCTATCTTGGTGAGGAAGACGAGGTGCTGGTCGATCCGGACGATGCCCCGCCGGCGCAGGAGAGCGCGGCATGATGGATTACGCAGGACGCGTTGCGCAGGCCGACACCTATCCCAAGATGCTCCGGCTCAATGCGAGGGAGCATGGCAACGAGATCGCGCTGCGCGAGAAGAATCTCGGGCTCTGGCGCATCTTCACCTGGAACGACTACCAGACGCGGGTGCGCGACTTCGCGCTCGGGCTCGTCGAGCTCGGCCTCGGCCGCGGCGACGTCGTCGGCATCATCGGCGACAACCGGCCGGACTGGGTCGCGGCGGAAGTCGCGACCCATGCCGTTGGCGGGTTGAGCCTCGGGCTCTATCGCGACGTGCTGGACGAGGAAGCCGCCTATCTCCTGACGTATGGCGAAGCGCAGCTCGTCTTCGCGGAGGACGAGGAGCAGGTCGACAAGCTGCTCACCCTCGCCGAGCGCGTGCCGAAGCTGAAGCACATCATCTATTCCGATCCGCGCGGCATGCGGAAATATGACGATCCCAGGCTGATGTCGGCCGAGAAATTCGCCGAGCTCGGCCGCGCGCGGGCCGTTCGGGATCCGAAGCTTTACGATCGGCTCGTGGATGCGACCAAGGGTGAGGACGTCGCGATCCTCTGCACGACGTCTGGTACCACCTCGCATCCAAAATTGGCGATGCTCGCGGCCGGCCGCGTGCTCGGCCATTGCGCGACTTATCTCGCCTTCGATCCGAAGGGACCTGATGACGAATACGTCTCGGTGCTGCCGCTGCCCTGGATCATGGAGCAGGTCTACGTGCTCGGCAAAGGCCTCTTGTGCCGGATGAAGATCAACTTCGTCGAAGAGCCCGATACGATGATGAACGATCTGCGCGAGATCGCGCCGACCTTCGTATTGTTCGCGCCGCGCGTCTGGGAATCGATCGCAGCCGATGTCCGCGCCAAGGTGATGGACGCCACGCCGTTGAAGCAGCGCCTGTTCGATGTCGGCATGAAATCGGGTCTGGCCGCACTCGCGCAGCGTAAGCGCTCGGGTTTTGCCGACGCGATCTTGTTCCGCGCACTGCGCGACCGGCTCGGTTTCACCCGTCTGCGCTCGGCCGCGACCGGCGGCGCGGCGCTCGGTCCTGAAACGTTCAAGTTCTTCCAGGCGATGGGTGTGCCGCTGCGCACGCTCTATGGCCAGACCGAGCTGTTGGGCGCCTACACGCTGCATCCCGAGGGTAAGGTCGATCCCGACACGACAGGCGTACCAATGGCCGACAATGTCGAGATCCGGATCGACAACGCCGACGTCCACGGCGTCGGCGAGATCGTGGTGCGGCATCCCAACATGTTCCTCGGCTATTACAAGAACCCGGAGGCGAGCGTCGCTGACCTCAAGGACGGGTGGCTCTGCTCGGGCGATGCTGGCTATTTCAACGCTCAGGGGCAACTGGTCGTTATCGACCGTATCAAGGATCTGGCCGAGACATCGCGCGGCGAGCGCTTCTCGCCGCAATTCATCGAGAACAAGCTGAAGTTCTCGCCCTATATCGCCGAGGCGGTGGTGCTGGGCGCCGGCCGCGAGACGCTCGCTGCCATGATCTGCATCCGCTACTCCATCATCTCGAAATGGGCGGAGAAGAACCGGCTCTCGTTCACGACTTACAGCGACCTCGCCTCGCGCGCCGAGGTCTATACGTTGCTGCGCAAGGAGGTGGAGACCGTCAACGCGACGCTGCCGCCGGCCCAGCGCATCTCGCGCTTCCTGCTGCTCTACAAGGAGCTCGACGCCGACGACGGCGAACTCACCCGCACCCGCAAAGTGCGCCGCAGCGTCATCAACGAGAAGTACGCAGGGATCATCGATGCGATCTACCGCGGCGATTCAGACATTCCCGTCGACACCGTGATCCGCTTCCAGGACGGCACCACGCAACGCGTCCGCACGACCCTGCGCGTCGTGGATCTGGGTGGGCACCGGCACATGGCGGAGGCCGCGGAGTGACACGCATGATCGTCATGCGCAGGCTTGACCCGCGCATCCATCCTCTTCCGAGCAAGCTTCCGTCCACATCGATGGATTGCCGGGTCGGGCCCGGCAATGACGAACTGGGGCGACCGACATGAACACCGCCTTCCTCTTTCAGCTCCTTGTCAACGGCCTCGTGGTCGGCACGCTCTACGGCGTGGTCGCGATGTCGTTCGTGCTGATCTACAAGGCGACGCAGGTCGTCAATTTCGCGCAAGGCGAGCTGCTGCTGGTCGGCGCCTGGGTGTGCTGGGCCCTGCTGGCGAAATACCAGGTGCCGTTCTGGATCGGCATGCCGATGACGCTGGTGTTCATGTTCGTTTTCGGCATCGCGGTCCAGGTCCTGATCCTGCGGCCGATGATCGGCGAGCCCATCATCTCGGTGATCATGGTGACGATCGGCCTCTCCACCGTGCTCCAGGCGACGCTGAAATGGATGTTCGGCGTCAATCCGCAGCCGTTCCCGAGCGTGTTCGAGAGCCAGTCGGTCAGCCTGTTCGGCCTTCAGATCCAGACCGTCTATGTCATGAGCCTCGTGGTGTCGGTGGCGATGATGATCGGCATGGCCTGGTTCTTCCGCGCTTCCAAGTATGGTCTTGCGATGCGCGCCACCGCATTCAACCAGCAAGTTGCGCAGTCGCTCGGCATTTCCGTGAAAAGCGTGTTCGCGATGGCCTGGGCGATCTCGGCGACGGTGTCGGCCGTCGCCGGCGTCGTCGTTGCAATCGTGAACGGTGTGTCCTCTGGCCTTGCGGCCTACGGCATCAAAGTGTTTCCGGCGGCGATCCTCGGCGGACTCGATTCGGTCGGCGGCGCCGTGCTCGGCGGCATCATCATTGGGCTACTGGAGAACGTCGCGCAATATGTTGACAGCGAATATCTGCACTGGGGCAATCTCTACGAGATCGCGCCCTTCTACGTCCTCATCATCGTGCTGATGATCAAGCCTTACGGCCTGTTCGGCACCCACGACATCGAGCGGATCTGACCCATGGCCCGCCCTGCCCTCATCCCCGCTGGTGATTTCCGCACCACTTATGCCGCGGACACCACGATCTTCCCGACCACGACCAGCCGCAATTTTGCGATCGCCGGCGTGCTGCTGCTGTGTCTCGCGCCACAATTCTTCAGCGGCTACTGGCTCAGCATCTTAATCCACATCGGCATCTTCTCGATTGCGGCCCTCGGGCTGAACATTCTCGTCGGCTTCACCGGCCAGATCTCGATCGGCCACGCCGCGTTCTTCCTGCTCGGCGCCTTCACCTCGGCCTACATCTCCAACAACGCGCCGATCCCGGTGTTCTTCGCAATTCCGCTCGCCGGGATCGTCACTGCGCTGGTCGGGCTGATCTTCGGCATCCCTGCGGCGCGGCTGAAGGGCCTCTATCTCGTCATCGCGACGCTGGCCGCGCAATACATCCTGCTCGACTTCTTCTCCCGCGCCGAATGGTTCTCGGGCGGATCGGTGCCTGCGAGCGCCGAGCCGTTCTCGATTCTGGGCTACACGCTGCGCGGCGATAGGCAGTATTTCTACGTCGTGCTGGCCTATGTGCTGGCGAGCTACATCCTCGTCACCAATCTGATGCGCACGCGCGACGGTCGCGCGCTGGTGGCGATCCGCGACCATTATCTCTCAGCGGAGATCATGGGCATCAATCTCACCAAGTACCGCACGTTGTCGTTCGGCCTCGCCGCCTTCTTCGCCGGGATTGCCGGTGCGCTCTATGCGCATTACCAGCTCGTGGTCTCCCAGGAAGGTTTCGGCATAGAGCGCTCGATCCTGTTCCTGGCCATGATCATCATCGGCGGCACCGGCTCGATCATGGGCACGCTGATGGGCACCGCCTTTGTGGTGCTGCTGCCTGAATCGATGGAATTCCTCAGCCTGCACTTGAAGGGAGGCGCAATCGACAAGGCGCTCTCGCTCAACAACAACATCACCTTCCTGCGCGAGATCGCGATCGGGGTGATCATCATCGCGTTCCTGATGTTCGAGCCTGATGGCCTCGCGCATCGCTGGCGGCAGATCAAGGCTTACTGGAAACTCTACCCGTTCTCGCATTGAGCGCGGAAGCTTCACTTAAACAATAACAGGAGGAACCGACCCATGACGATGAAGTCCCTTTTGAGCACCGCATCGCTCGCGCTTGCGATCGCCGCATTCTCGGCAAGCGCGCAGGCACAGATCGCGATCGGACATCTCGCCGATTATTCCGGCGGCACCTCCGACGTGGGCACGCCCTATGGACAGGCCGTCGCCGACACCTTCGCCTGGGTCAACAAAAACGGCGGCGTCGGCGGCAAGCAGCTCAACGTCGACACCAACGATTATGGCTACCAGGTGCCGCGTGCGATCGCGCTCTACAAGAAGTGGTCGGCGCCGGACTCGAAGGTCGCTGCGATCATGGGCTGGGGCACCGCGGACACCGAGGCGCTGACCGGCTTCCTCGCACAGGACAAGATTCCAGACATGTCCGGCTCCTATGCCGCCGCGCTGACCGATCCCGAAGGCGTCAGCGGCAAGGCCAAGCCTGCTCCCTACAATTTCTTCTACGGCCCGAGCTATTCCGACGCGCTACGCGCGATGCTGATGTGGGCGGCCGAGGACTGGAAGACCAAGGGCAAGTCCGGCAAGCCGAAATTCGTCCACATGGGCGCCAACCATCCCTATCCGAACGCGCCGAAGGCCGCCGGCGAAGCCATGGCACAGGAGCTCGGCTTCGAGGTGCTGCCGCCGCTGGTGTTCGCGCTCGCACCCGGTGACTACAGCGCGCAGTGCCTCAGCCTGAAATCTTCGGGCGCCAACTACGCTTATCTCGGCAACACCGCGGCCTCCAACATCTCAGTGATGAAGGCCTGCAAGACCGCGGGCGTCGAGATCCAGTTCCTCGGCAACGTCTGGGGCATGGACGAGAACGCCGCCAAGACTGCAGGCGATGCCGCCAATGGCGTGATCTTCCCCTTGCGCACCGCGGTGAGCTGGGGCGGCGATGCGCCCGGCATGAAGACCCTGATGGAGATCTCCAAGATGTCCGATCCGACCGGCAAGGTCTATCGCCCCGTACACTACGTCGCCGCCGTCTGCTCAGCGCTGTACATGAAGGAAGCGCTCGACTGGGCTGCCAAGAACGGCGGCGCCACGGGCGAGAACGTTGCCAAAGGCTTCTACCAGAAGAAGGACTGGGTTCCGGCCGGGATGGAAGGCGTCTGTAATCCCTCGACCTGGACCGACAAAGACCACCGCGGCACGTTGAAGGTCGATCTGTATCGCACCAAGGTCTCAGGTCCGACCGATGGCGACCTCAACGACCTCATGGCCAAGGGCACGATCAAGCTCGAGAAGGTCAAGACCGTCGAACTGCCGCGTAAGCCGGAATTGCTGGGGTGGTGAGCCCCCCGCTCTCGCCCCCCACACAACTGTCATCCCCCGCGAAGGCGGGGGATCCAGTGCGCCGCGACCTCTCGGGAACGTTGGGCGTCTCTGGAATACTGAGTCACCCGCCTTCGCGGGTGACGGAGAAGACTGCATGACCCAGACTGCCGAAGCAACGCGCCCCAACCCCAGCATCGTGCCTGCGTCCGCCCTCCTCAGCGTGCGCAACATCGAGGTCGTCTATGACGACGTCATCCTGGTGCTGCGTGGCCTCAGCCTCGATGTGCCCAAGGGCGCGATCGTGGCGCTGCTAGGGGCCAACGGCGCCGGCAAGTCGACGACGCTGAAGGCGATCTCGGGACTACTCAAGACCGAGGACGGCGAGGTCACGCGTGGCGATATCCTGTTCGAGGGCGACCGCATTAACGGCATCGATCCCGACAAGATCGTGCGCCGCGGCATCTTCCAGGTGATGGAGGGCCGGCGCATCGTCGCCGACATGACCTCGCTGGAGAACCTCAGGCTCGGCGCCTTCACCCGCAGGGATCGCGAGGTCGATGCCGACCTCGACATGGTCTTCAACTACTTCCCGCGCCTGAAGGAACGCACCGGACTTGCCGGTTATCTCTCAGGCGGCGAGCAGCAGATGCTTGCGATCGGCCGCGCGCTGATGGCGCGCCCAAAAATGATCTTGATGGACGAGCCGTCCATGGGATTGTCGCCGCTGCTGGTGAAGGAGGTGTTCTCGATCATCCAGAAGATCAACCGCGACCTCGGCGTCACCATTCTGCTGGTCGAGCAGAACGCGCGCGCCGCACTCTCGGTGGCGAGCCACGGCTACATCATGGAGCAAGGCAAGGTCGTGCTCGACGGCACCGCGGACGAACTGCGCGACAACGAGGACGTCAAGGAATTCTACCTCGGCGGCGCCGGCGACCAGCGCAAGAGCTTCAAGAACCTCAAGAGCTTCAAGCGGCGCAAGCGCTGGCTTTAACTTTCCAGCACCTGTTCCGCTTCCGTGACTGCGCAGAGAACATGATAGAACGAAGACGCAGGAATGGTGTCGATCAGCGATTTGCCGTCGCGGTCGAACTGATCGTACCAGCCGCCCTTCACAGGATGGCTGAGATAATGCCGTTCGAGCCGCAACAGCGCTGCGCGCGCTTCATCCGCCGCGCCCGCCTCGCCGGACTCGGCCTGCGCGATCCAGGCCTTCGCGATCTCGGTCTGGGGCCACAGCCGACGCGTGCTGCGGCGGATGTTGCCAGCGTCGTCGCCCTCGTCGATCAGGCAGCCCGTGGCCTCGTCGCGGTAGCGCAGCGAGGTCGCCAACAGTTCGGCGCGCCGCTGCCCGGTCGGGCATCCCGTGATGCGTTCGAAACCCTTCAGGAGCCAGACCCATTCCGCCTGGTGACCCGGCTCGACGCTGATCGGCTCGATCTTCGACCAGTCCTCCTCGAAATACTCGCCGAGCACGCACTTCCGCTTGTCATAGAGGTTGGCGAGGAACAGCGCAAAGAACTCACCGGCGCGGTTCTGGAACGACAGATCGTGGGTCGCCTCGAAGCAGGCGATCATCGCCTCGAACAGATGCATGTGCGGGTTCTGCCGGCGCGGCAGCGAGACCGGAAGGCCTTCGTGGACGCCACCATGCGGCGAGCGCAGATGGCCGTCGAGGAAGCCGAGCAGCGCATCCATCTCGGCGCGCACCTGTGCATCCCGGTCGAAGGCGTAGACCGTCGCGAGCGCAAACAGGATGAAGGCGTGGTCATAGGCATCGCGCCGGGCATCCAGCACCGCCCCTTCCGGCGTCAGCCGGTGCACATAGCCGGGCCGGCCGTCTGGCGCCTTCGCTCTGTCCAACAGATGCTCCAGCCCCTTCAGCGCGATCGCTCGCCCCTCGGGATACCAGCCCATCTGCGCGGCCTTGGCGTAGCAATAGATCTGGCGCGCCTGCACGAACACGCGGCGCGGCGCGGCCGCGTCCGCCGTACCGTTCGGGTGCAGCCGGTCGATGAAACCGCCCGTGGCGTGATCCCAGCCGACGGTCGACCACAGCGGCAGCGCCTCGTCGATCATGCGGCGCTTCAGGCGCGCGACGACGTCCACCGCCTCGTCCGCCGCAATACTTCCTTCGTCCGCCATCGGGTCCTCTTCAAGCCTCGCCGATGGCCGTCTGATACCGATGCCGGCGGCGGCGTGCAACGGACCATGCCAACCCGGAAAGATCAGCCATGACCGCTCATTACGACGCCCTCGAAACGCGCGACCAGGGCGCGCGCGAGGCCGAGCTGTTTTCCCGGCTCCCGGAGGTCCTGCGCGGCGCGATGGCCGCTCCAGCCTATGCCGAGCGGCTGAGGGGCCTCGACCCCGCCTCAGTGAGGTCTAGAGAGGCGCTGGCGGGCCTGCCGGTGCTGCGCAAGTCGGAACTACCGGCCCTGCACAAGGCTTCTAGGCCGTTCGGCGGCCTTGTGGCGGCCGCGCCGGGGTCGTTCGCCCGTCTTTTCACCTCCCCTGGGCCCATTTTCGAGCCGGAGGGGCGCCAAGCCGACCCCTGGCGCGGCGCACGGGCGCTGTTCGCAGCCGGGTTCCGCCCGGACGACATCGTGCTCAACACCTTCAGCTATCACCTCACCCCGGGCGGCTTTATCTTCGACGCATCGGCACGCGCGCTTGGTTGCGCGGTGATTCCGGCGGGTCCCGGCAATGCCGAACAGCAGTTCGAACTGATCGAGGCTTACCGGCCGGTCGGCTACAGCGGCACGCCGGATTTCCTGAAAATCCTGCTCGATACCGCAGCAAGCGGCGGCCGCGACGTCTCCTCGATCAAGCGCGCTCTGGTCTCGGGCGCGGCGTTTCCGCCCTCGCTCCAGGCCGAGTTCAAGGCGCGCGGCATCGACGCCTATCAGGCCTTCGGCACCGCCGATCTCGGCCTCATTGCCTTCGAGACCGAGGCCCGCGAAGGCATGATCGTGAACGAGGACCTGATCCTGGAAATCGTCAAACCCGGCACGGGGGATCCGGTTGCGCCGGGCGACGTCGGCGAGATCGTCGTCACCTCGCTCGACCCGCACCATCCCTGGATCCGGCTCGCGCTCGGCGACCTCACCGCGACTCTGCCGGGCGTCAGCCCGTGCGGGCGCACCAACATGCGCATCAAGGGATGGATGGGCCGCGCCGACCAGACCACCAAGGTGAAGGGCATGTTCGTCCGCCCCGAGCAGATCGCCGAAATCGGCAACCGCCATTCCGCGCTCGGACGACTACGCCTCGTCGTCTCGCGCCAGGGCGAGACCGACGCAATGACGCTGAAAGCGGAAACGACAGCCGCGAGCGACGCGTTGCGCGAGCAGATCGCCAGCACCTTGCGTGCCGTGACGAAGCTCGGTGGCAACGTCGAGCTGGTCAGCCCCGGCGTGCTGCCGAACGACGGCAAGGTGATCGCGGACGAACGCTGACTTCAGCGACTTCGACAGCGAGGTCGCGTTCGCGAACTCACCGATCAGCCGACTGTAGAGAGGGTTGCCGTCCGCATGGACACCTTGGATGCGCGAAGCGCGTTCCCTCGCGGCAGCGATTAACTCGCCATCGCGCAGCAGCACCGCGCACCATCGTGATACCGCACTTGATCCCCGAGCTGATTCCAATCGGCGTCCATTTCGTGTGGACCCGTTACGGATGCTTCTATGAAAGCCGCGCCCAATGTAAATCGGCCACTACGCGGCCGAAGCGCTTGATGCGTGCCCTTTTTGGCGTAATGCGCCCGGGCGCAGGAACCTTGCATCGTCCCAGCCGCTCCCGTATTACCACCCCTGTAACGATATGGCCTGGAATTTGGCCTTTCCTGGATCCCAAAACGTGCTTGAACGAACCCTCGTCACGATCGCCGAAACAGAGACCATTGAGGAAGCTTTCCGGCGCCTGAATGCGAACATGCTCGGTATCCTGTTCGCGCAGGACGCGAGCGGGCGAATCGTCGGTGCGGTGACGGACGGTGACATCCGCAGGCGCATGCTGACGGGCACCACAATCCAGGACCGGGTTGCAACCTGCATCAATCGCAACTTCGTCTGGGCGCGCACCGGCGGACCGCGAGAGCAGATCCTCAAGCTGCTCGACCAACGCGTGCACGTGGTGCCGATCCTCGATGGCGAGGGACGGCTGGTCGACGTGTTCAGCCGCGAGCTGTTCAACCTGTCGGAAGAGAGCGAGGTGTTCGCGCGCGCCCGCTCGCCGGTGCGGATCAGCTTCTCGGGCGGCGGCACCGATCTGACGCACTATTTCGTCGCAAATGACGGTGGCGCGGTCATCAACGCCACGATCAAGATGTACGCTCATGCGACGCTGCGGCGCCGGAACGATCCCAGCATCCGGATCTACTCGCACGACTTCCGTCGCACCGTGGAGGCTAACAATCTCGCCGAACTCGGCACTGACGGAGATCTCGCGCTGATCAAGTCGGTCGTGCGCCTGATCAAGCCGACCTACGGATTCGAGCTCGAAGTCTCGGCCGACTTCCCGGTCGGCTCCGGTCTCGGCGGCTCGGCGGTGGTCTCGTCCGCGATCATCGGCTGCTTCAACGAATTCCGCGGGGATCAGTGGGACCGCCACGAGATCGCGGAGATGGCGTTCCAGGCCGAGCGGCTCATGCTCAACATCCCCGGCGGCTGGCAGGATCAGTACGCAACCGTGTTCGGCGGCTTCAATCACATGGAGTTCTTCTCCGATCAGAACACCATCGTGCCGCTTCGGCTCGACCCCAACATTATCGCCGAGCTCGAAGAGAGCCTGGTGCTCTGCTACACCGGCTCGGGTCGCGATTCCGGGGCCATTCATCGCGACCAGAAGGCGCAGCACGAGACCAGCGACGCAGTCGCTGCGGCCGCCAAGCAGAAGGAAGTGACGCGCGACATCCGGCGGCATCTGCTGCGCGGCCAGCTCCTGGAATGCGGCCGGCTAATCGACGAGGCCTGGCACGCCAAGCGCAAGCTGAGCTCGAAGATCTCGTCGGGCGCGATCGACGCGATCTACGATTTCGCCAAACAGCACGGCGCGGTCGGCGGCAAGCTGCTGGGTGCCGGCGGCGGCGGTTACTTCATGTTCTTCGTACGTCCGTTCGAGCGCTACCAGCTCATCGCCGCGCTGGAACAGGGGGGACACCGCTGTTCGCGCATCATGTTCGAGGAGAACGGGCTGCGGACGTGGAAGTCGCGCTTTCCCGCGCGGCTCGCCTGACGCATATGAGACGAGAATGTTGATGACATCGCCCAAACCACCTGCTCCGGTCCGCATCGGCAACCGTCTTCTGAGCGATGGCCAACCCTGCTACGTCATCGCCGAGATCGGCAACAACCACAATGGCGACTTCGACCGCGCCATCGCGCTGGTCGATGCCGCGGTCGCGGCCGGCGCCGATTGCGCCAAATTCCAGATGCGCAAGCTCGAGGAGGTCTATCGCGCCTCGAGTCTGTCCGGAAAGGACGACGACCTCGCGGTCGAATATACGCTCGATCTCCTCCGCCGCTTCGAACTGCCGACCGCGCAGCAGAAGAAGATCGCCGAGTACTGCGCAGCGAAGGGGATCCAATATCTCTGCACGCCCTGGGACGCAAAGAGCGTCGCCGTGCTCGAAAGTTTCGGCGTGCAGGCCTACAAGGTCGCCTCGGCCGATCTCACCAACCTGCCGCTGCTCGCGTGCCTCGCCGCCACCGGCAAGACACTGATCGTCTCGACCGGCATGAGCACGACGGACGAGATCAAGACCGCGGCGAAATTCCTGGACGACCGCAATGCGAGCTATGTGCTGCTGCATTGCCAGAGCACTTATCCTGCGGCGCTCCACAACATCCATCTGCGTTTCATGGAGACGCTGCGCGAGATCCACCCGGTCGTCGGCTATTCCGGCCACGAGCGGGGCATCGCCGTCTCGACCGCCGCGGTGGCGCTCGGCGCCGTCGTCATCGAACGCCACATCACGCTCGACCGCGAGATGGAAGGCCCCGATCACGCCGCGAGCCTCGAGCCCGAGGAATTCAAGGCACTCGTCTCCGGCATCCGCGAGGTGGAGGCGGCGCGCGGCGAGAAGCTCGCAGAACGCGCGCTAAGTCAGGGCGAGCTGATCAACCGGGAAAATCTCGCGAAGAGTCTGGTGGCCGCGCGCGACCTTCCGGCCGGTACGATCATCTCCGAGAGCGACATTGCGGTGAAGAGCCCGGGACAGGGCCTGTCGCCGCTGAAGATGCCGGCGCTGCTCGGCCGCAAGCTGACGCGAACGATATCGTCCGACGGCTATTTCTTCCAGAGCGACCTCGATGAAGGCGCCGCAAGAGCTCGCCGCTACCGCTTCGACCGCCCGTGGGGCGTGCCGGTGCGCTATCACGACACCGAGCGCTTCCTGGAAATCTGTCAGCCCGACATCATCGAGTTCCATCTGAGCTATAGCGACATGGAGCGCGATCCGGCGGCCTATCTCTCCGGCACCTATGATCTCGGTTTCGTCGTGCACGCCCCGGAGCTGTTTGCCGGCTCCAAGCTGATGGACCTCGCGACGCCCGATGAGGCGTTGCGGCGCTATTCGCTGGAGCAAACGCAGGCGGTGATCGACATCACCCGCGGCCTGAAGAAGTTCTTCCCGAAGACCAAGCGCCCCCCGATCGTCGCCAATATCGGCGGGTTCACCATGGACGAGCCGCTGCCGCCGGAGCAGAAGGCCGAGCGTTACCGCATCTTTGCCCAGAGCCTGACGGAGCTCGACATGGCCGGTGTCGAGCTGACGCCGCAAACCATGGCGCCATTCCCCTGGCATTTCGGCGGCCAGCGCCACCAGAACATCTTCATCTTCCCGGAGGAGTCGGCTGCGTTCTGCGCCAAGCATGGCCTGCGGATGTGCGTCGACATTTCCCATACCAAGCTCGCTGCGAATCATTTCGGCTTCGACTTCGCGCAAGGCCTCGCCCAGCTCGGACCGCACACCGCGCATCTGCATTTCGGCGACGCCAAGGGCCTCGACGGCGAAGGCCTCCAGATCGGCGAAGGCGAGATCGACTTCGACGAAATCGGCCAGGTGCTGCGCAAGCATGCACCGACCGCGTCGTTCATTCCCGAGATATGGCAGGGCCACAAGAACATGGGCGAAGGTTTCTGGACCGCGCTCGAGCGTCTCGAGGGGCACATCTGATGGCGCGCAAGACGCTGGCCGTGATCGCCGCACGCGGCGGCTCGAAGGGCATTCCGCACAAGAACCTGCTCGATCTCTGCGGCAAGCCGCTGATCGCCTGGACCGTCGAGCAGGCGCGCGCAGCGCGCGGCGTCGACGTGGTCGCGGTCTCCTCGGACAGCGAGCAGATTCTCGCCGCGGCCGAAGCGGCCGGCGCCGTCGGCGTGCGCCGGCCCGACGACATCTCCGGCGATCTCGCCTCCTCCGAATCCGCCTGGCTGCACGCGCTTGAGGCCATCGACGCGCGCCACGGGCGCTTCGAGCGCGTCGTCGCGCTCCAGGCGACCTCGCCGATCCGCGAATCCGCCGACATCGAACGGGCCCTGGAGACCTTCGACCGCGAGCACCTTGATAGCTTGCTCTCAGTTTGCGAGGTCGAGGATTACTTCAACTGGCGGATCGGTGCCAACGGCCCGGAACCGATCAACTACGATTTCCGCAACCGCCGCATGCGGCAGCAGATCGAAAAGCGCTACCTGGAGAACGGCTCGTTCTACGTTCTCATCCCCTCACTCCTGCGCGAGCAGAGCAATCGTCTCGGCGGCAAGATCGGATTTCACGTGATGGAGCGTCACAAGATGTTCCAGATCGACCGTCCCGAAGACGTCAAGCTGTGCGCCGCCATCATGCGCAGTTACGGCTATGCCTGATCTCAGCGCCTTCTCCCTCGCAGGCAAGGTCGCGGTCGTCACCGGCGCTTCGCGCGGCATCGGTGCGGCGATTGCGAGCGGCCTGCAAGATGCGGGGGCCACAGTGTTCGGGCTCAGCCGGTCCGGGACCGCGCCACACGGCGTCGGGGCCATTGCCTGCGATCTCTCCGATGATGCGGCGATCGAAGGTGCGTTCCGCATCATTGCGGCAAGAGGCGAACGCATCGACGCACTCGTGAATGCCGCGGGCATCAGCCTTCCCGCCCAAAGTGCGGAAAGCGAGCTCACACGGTTCCGTGCGACGGTCGCAACGGACCTGACCGGCGTGTATGCCACCATCCTTGCCGCCCATCCGCTGCTGAAGAACGCGGGCTCGGCTGCGATCGTCAACGTCACCAGCATCAATTCAGTCCGCGGCTTTCCCGGCAATCCCGGCTATGTAGCCGCGAAGGCCGGTCTTGCTGGGCTGACGCGCGCGCTTGCCGCCGATTATGCGCCCGACGGCATCCGCGTCAACGCGCTCGCGCCGGGTTATGTCGTGACCGAGATGACCGCGAAGAGTTTCGCCGATCCTGTCATGCACGAGGATCGGCGCCGCCACACCATGCTCGGCCGCTGGGGGCAGCCCGCCGATATGGTGGGAGCTGCCGTTTTCCTCGCATCGGAAGCCTCCGCCTATATGACCGGCCAGGAGATCTTCATCGACGGCGGCTGGATCGCCAAAGGCCTCGCCATCAGTTCGGACAGCAAATCGTGACCGCAACGCTGCAACGCATCGGCTTCATGCAGGGACGTCTGTCGGCGCTCGTCGACGGCAAGATCCAGGCGTTTCCATGGAACGAATGGCGTGACGAATTCCCGCGCGCGAGGGCGCTCGGCCTGACGCGGATGGAGTGGACCATCGACCAGGAGCGGCTGCGCGACAATCCCCTGACGACCGAGCCAGGACAGCAGGAGATTCTGACGCTGTCGCGCGAGAACGGCGTCCGCATCCCGAGCCTGACCGGCGACTGCTTCATGCAGGTGCCGTTCTGGAAGGTTGATGCCGTCGTGCGCGATGCGCTCGTCGCCGACCTCGACCTCTTGATCGCCGCCTGTAGCCGCATCGGAATCGAATTCGTGGTGATCCCGCTGGTCGACAACGGCAAGATCGAGCGCGAGAGCGAGAGCGACACGTTGAAGCGCGTGCTGCTCGCGCGCTCGGAGACGCTTGCAAGACGGAACGTCAAGATCGTCTTCGAGTCCGATCTGCCCCCGCGCGAGCTCGCCCGGTTCATGGAGGCGTTTCCGGCCGACATGTTCGGCATCAACTACGACAGCGGCAACAGCGCCTCGCTCGGCTATGACAGCGACGAGGAGATCGGGGCCTATGCGCCGCGCATCTTCAATGTTCACGTCAAGGACCGCGTCCGTGGCGGCACCACCGTGCCGCTCGGCACCGGCAATGCGGATCTCGCCAAAACGATCCGGCTGATCGAGCGATCGGGCTACAAGGGGCAGTACATCCTGCAGACCGCGCGCGCTGTCGACGGCGACCATGCCGGCGCGCTGGCCAGATATCGCGACATGACGGTTGGCTGGATCGAGGACGCCGCGCGATGAAACTCGAGCTGAACGATCGCGTCGCGCTCGTCACCGGCGCCAGCCGCGGGATCGGGCTCGCAATCGCCGCGACGCTTGCCGCGGAGGGTGCAAAGGTCGCGCTCGCTGCGCGCGGCGCCGATGCGCTTGATGCCGCGCGGGCAGCGGTCGGCGGCAACGCCTCGATGCATGTCGCCGACGTCACGGATCCGGTCGCCGCGAAGGTGCTGGTCGAGAGCATCGGGAAACAATGGGGCCGGCTCGATATCCTGATCTGCAATGTCGGCACCGGCGCCTCCGTGCCGCCGGGCAAGGAAACCGCGGCGGAATGGTCGCGGATGATCGATCTCAATCTGTTCGCCGCGACCAACATGATCGAGGCGGCCCGGCCGCTGATGGCGCGCGGTAGCGGCGACCGGGCTATCGTCTGCATCTCGTCAATTGCGGGCATGGCGGCGCTTGGCGCGCCCGTTACCTACTACGGTGCGAAGGCGGCCCTGAACGCGACCGTGCGCGGACTGGCGCGCCCGCTGGCGCTGGAGGGTATCCGCATCAACGCGGTCGCGCCCGGGAACATCTTGAGCCCGGACGGCACCTGGGCGCGCAAGATCGCCGAAAACAAGCCGGCGGTCGACGACATGCTCCAGCGCGAGGTGGCGCTGCGCCGGCTTGGCACTCCCGAGGAGATCGCCGACGTCGTTGCCTTCCTTGCTTCGCCACGAGCCGCCTTTATCACCGGCAGCGTCGTGGTGGCCGACGGCGGCCAGCTCAGAAGCTGAACAGGAGCCTTCGATGGCAAATCCCTTCTCCCGCTACGACCTGAC
Source organism: Bradyrhizobium sp. 137 (assembly GCF_023074095.1). NCBI lineage: Bacteria > Pseudomonadati > Pseudomonadota > Alphaproteobacteria > Hyphomicrobiales > Nitrobacteraceae > Bradyrhizobium > Bradyrhizobium sp. 137. The sequence goes on along the minus strand of NZ_JADPKU010000127.1, from coordinate 60,133 downwards.
CGGACGCACCGCGCTCGTCACGGGCGCCGGCGGACTGCTGGGCAAACAGCATGTCGCGGCGCTCACGGAAGCCGGCGCGCGCGTAGTCGTCACCGATGTCCGCCTGACGCAGGCTGAAGCCGCCGCGGCGGCGCTGAAGCAGGTCGCACCTTCGGCCGATCTGATCCCGCTCGAGATCAACGTCGCTTCGCTCGACTCGGTGCGCGCTGCAAACGAGCAGCTTGCAGGCCGCGGCGTCACCGTCGACATCCTCGTCAACAACGCAGCGATCGACCCCAAGGTAACCTCCGCGCCCGGCGTCACGCACTCCTCGCGCTTCGAGGCGTTCCCGGTACCGCAGTGGCAGACCGAAATTTCGGTCGGCCTGACCGGCGCGATGCTGTGCGCGCAAGTGTTCGGCGGCGAGATGGCCAAACGTGGCCGCGGGGTGATCCTGAACATCGCCTCCGATCTCGGGGTGATCGCGCCGGACCAGCGACTCTATCGCCAGCCGCATGTGACACGCGAAGAGGAACAGCCGGTAAAGCCGGTGACTTACTCGGTGATCAAGCACGGTCTCATCGGATTGACGAAATATCTTGCAACCTACTGGGCCGATCACGGCGTGCGCGTCAACGCGATCTCGCCGGGCGGCGTCTTCAACAACCAGGATCCTGCCTTCGTCGAACGGCTGACACGCCTGATCCCGATGGGCAGAATGGCCGACGTCGACGAATATCGCGCCGCCGTCCAGTTCCTCTGCTCGGATGCATCGAGCTACATGACCGGACAGAATCTCGTCATGGACGGCGGCAGGAGCGTATGGTAGCCGCGGCACCGCCGCTCATGACGACGGCGAGACACCACTGCCCTGCGCTCGATTTCCCTAATGCTGCAAGATGCCGGCTAGGTTCATGTGCGCAGGGCGCGAGTGCTCGATGCCCAGCAGCGTCCGCCGGTTGTCGTTCGTACGCTGCAAGTGCAGACTCGCGAGCGTAACCCCGGTGCAGGTGGTGACCGTTGTGCCGCGGCCGCCGAACGGCTTGAGGAAATCGAACACGCGACTGCCGAACATGTCCACGACCGACATCTCGCGCGCCCCGAGCGGCGGAATCTCACCGAAATCGCCCTCGATCTGCTCGCCATCCTCGCGGATCAGCTTCGACGTCGGTCGCGCCGCATGAGCATATTCGGGATCGGAGGAGTGATTGATCAGCATCAGGCTGCTGACGATGTCGCTGGTTGCGATGATCTTCGGATTGATTCCGGTGAACCCAACATGCGCCTTGAGCCTGCCCTCGTTCAAGGGCCGGGCAAAAGCGCCGGTGCGATAGATCGCGACATTGTCCTGATCGACATAGGTCATCGAATAGCTGGCAGGCGAGGACCGAAAGCCGTCCATGCGTCCGCGCGACATCACAGCGATGACGAGATAGTCGTCCTGCGGCAGCCTGAGCGAGGCGAACAGGCGCGACAGTTCGACCTCGACGGAAGCACCCGGCGAATAGTTTTCCGGAAATTCATAGGTCGCTCGGTAATCGCCGTCGCGCGACAGGATGTGCAGCTTGAACCTGAGCTTCTTGCTGAAGCCCGAAGCGACCAGGCTAGCGAGCTCGGGAACGAGATCCTTGACCGTCTCGCGAAAGTTCTTGCGCAGGCTGCCGGCAATGAGACTGCGGAGATACCTGATGTCGACTGGACGATACCAGGCAGGAATCGAGAAACCCATGCGCGATTCGATACCCGCAAAGGTCGGGAACATGAATCGAGGCTCGTGGGGCTTCCAAGGACTGGATGGGAAACGTGTCACGGTAGGCTCTAAAAATGATGAAGGCTGAATTTGCCGTTGGCAAACTCATAATAGCTGAACGGGCTGGCGATGTTGGTGCCCTTGAACTCCAGGGCGAATCCCTCGCTCGCGCCGATCAATCTTTCAGCCTCGGGGAAAAGATCCAGCGTGCTGATGCGGACGGCGCCCATCGGCGCGATTTCCGGAAGCGCACGCTCGCCCAATGCGGTGCCATTCAGGGCCATGAGGCGGGCCGTTCCCACCGATGACCCTTCTGACGCCATGCACGAGTTCACCAGCACCACACCGGACTCTTTCAAGAAGCGCGTGAGATAGGATTGCATCCAGGCGGAGGTCGGGAACGGCGTCGCCGCGACGGGTTCGCGTTCGTGCGACAATGTCACCGCGCCATGCTGCGAGAAATACTGTGTGTAATAGCCGGTGGTCACCTTCCGTCCGGGACGAAGCTTGGTCTCGTGTTTCGGTATCAGCGCCATCGCCACCGTTCCCGAAGCGCGCGGACACAGCCTAGAAGTCTGCAACTGCAACTGTCCGTTGACGCCGAGCTCCCTGTGGAAATAGCCGGCCGGCTTGCCCGCTCCGTCGAAGAGCCAGACATGAGCATCCACGTCCGGATGATCCTTCAGGAAGACTGAGAAGTAGTTGAATGCGCAGACTTCCGTCGTGACGATCTCGTCGTTGCGCAGATAGAGAACGGCGGGCGGATAGCCTCTTGCGACAGCCTCTCCAATCTGCAGTTCACCGGACATTCGACAAGACTCGGCGGGAGAGTAATGGACCGGCACAGACCAAACCAACCGGCGGCATTCTACAAGTCATACGCGATGTTCCGGCCCGCATGCAAAACGTCGACGTAATTTGAGGGTCTGTTTACGCTCCGCCGACCGTGGAATCAACCGGGAATGGCGGCGCACCGAGCGGGCCGGAAAAAACAGCTCGCCACGAGCACGCTCAGCAGTCTGGAGGACGGAATCCGTCGAAGTGCGCGATTCCGTCCGCTCCCACAACCTTGCATTGTTCGTGTGGCTCCCGTATGACCGAAGCTTGCCAGGTCACTCCATTCAACCGAGGAACCTCCGACATGCGCTGGCAGACAAAGGCGCGAGCGTTCTCGGTGCTGTCGAATATCCCCTTTGGCGAAGACATTCACTATGCCCTGCAGCGCTACGTCACTCGACGGCTGCCGCGGCCCGAGAAGCAGGTCAAATCCGTCTATACGCTTGCGCAGCGGCTGCTGGGCGTTCACGAAGCGTACAGCCTGCGGCCGCTCCGGGATTCGACCTGCTTCGAGTTCGGCGCCGGGCGCGATCTGATTATTCCGCTCGCCTTCAGCGCGCACGGCGCGCGGCGCTTCATCACCGTCGACATCGAGCGTTTGGCCAAGCTAGAGTTGATCCGCTCCAACGCCGCCATCATTTCCCGCCTCAGCGGCACCAGCCACCCCGACATCGATTCCCTGGACGATCTCGAACGGTCGTGGAGGATCGACTATCGTGCGCCAGCCGATGCCCGGACGACGGGCCTGCCGGCCGGTTCGATCGACTGCGCGGTCTCCGTCGAAACGCTCGAGCACATTCCCAAGACCGACATCGCGGCAATCTTGAAGGAGCTGCGGCGCATTATGCGTCCAGACGGACTGGTCCTCGTGCAAATCGACTATGGCGACCACTTCAAAGGCTTCGATCCGTCCATCAGCTCGTTCAACTTCCTGACCTATTCCGAGGAGGATTGGGCGCCCTTCCAGTCGCGCTTCCAATACGTCAATCGTCTGCGCCACAGCGAATATCTGGAGCTATTCAGAGAGGCCGGGTTCGAGCTGCTGAGCGACCAGCCCGACCGCCGGCCACCGGAGCGACATATCCTCGAACGATTGGCACCATGCTTCAGAGGGTTCTCCGAGGAGGATCTGTTCACGCTCGGCTCCCTGATCGTGGGTCGTCCGGCCGCCCCGTCGAAAGGAAATTGAAGATTGCCAGTTCCCGGCTGGGCGCACGGACATCACATGGCAGAGCGGCGAAACAAACGAGTCCTGTCGGCTAGCACCCACGGGAGAATGGGCCGGCCGAACCTCTGCACCCGCTCCTCCACAACGATTGCGGCGAACAGCGCAGCAATTTTGACCCAATATGTCGGCGTCGCGACGAAGTTCAGCATGCCACCGATGTACATGACGTAGAAGCCGTACAACACATAAAAGGATAAAGCCGCGGTGAGATATCGCTCGGCGACGATTGAGCGGATCATGACCGCGGAGATGAGCGCAGTGAGCCAACCGGCCCCCAGCAGAAAGATCCAGCCCAAATAAGGACCAAACAGCTCGAAGAAGATTTCAGGAAATCCGCCTGCGAATTGAAATCCGCCCGTGATGTGCTCCGTTGTCCGTGGCTCACCGATCGTCTCGGACATCAGAAACTGCGGTGTCGTGTTTCGTCCCGCAACGATGGGGCGCTCGAACAGGGCATCGAACGCGTGCCGCGCATCCCAATCTCCGTTGACCAGAACACGTTGATAGGATGCCCATCCAATCTCTGACGGCTGCACGAGAACGCGCTCTACAAAAGCGCCCCGCGCGGCCTCACCTTCGAATCCTCTGACCCTGGTCAGATTCCAGTAGAGCGCGAATGCGATCATCGCGGCCGTCGCCACAATGACGCCGGCGCCGGCCAGCACGATGCGGCGATCGGCAATCCGAGGCATCAAGCTGAATAAAGTTCCGTTTCCGAGTCCCCGCGCCTGAACGAGCAACACCGCCGAGAACGGTATGACAAAGAATGCACAATATCGGTAGAAGGGCGAGAACCGGCCGCCTGCGAGAAACGTGTAGAACATGAGTGCGGCCAGCAAACTCAGAAAACGATAATCGTATCGCTGGCGCCGCAACCACTCCGTGACGAACATGGCTCCCCACCAGAAGCAGAGCATGTCGCCTCGCTCGATCACAAATCGATGGAGGAAATTGGCCTGCTCGTTAAAGGTCCAACGCTCGATCTTGGCAAATAGCGGAATGACGCCCCCTTGAATCAGGGCGCCGAAAAGCAAGACCAAGAAGAGGACGGACGCGTAGCACGTGGCGTCCGAAAGGGTCAGTTGAGAATGGCTCGCACGCGGTTCGGGAATTGGCGCCGACCGCGCCCACTCGTCGAGCGTCGCCGGACTGAAGACCCAGAGGAAGGGAATTAGCGTCAGAAAGTACGCCATGGACTGGAACACCGTCATGACGCCGGGGCCAATATACATCTGAAGCTGGGACGAAAAAACCGGCCCCGAGAGATCGATATAGAGCGACGAGATCGTGCGCCACGCGAAGGTAAACAACAGAAAGGCGACGCACACGAAGATCGTCGACCTGAAGAGCGCCAGCCAGACGATGAAGAGGAGTATCGAGACTCCAGCCAGAAGGGTCATTGCCAGGCCCTACACGGCACGCGCCGACCGTCTCAGGAAGAAGGTCAACAGACCGATAAAAAGAACCATGCCCAAGCCCGCCAGGATCGCCTTTCGCACGAGATTGACTTGCCGGGGCCCTTCCGTCGCAGGTGACGCTTCATCTTGTGAAGCCGTCATCCGCCCGGTGCGCTCGAGATAGGCCAGTACAGCGATGCGCGTGTCGATGTTGAGCATCCTGTCGACCGACGCACCTGGACTAGCCACGAACACAGGTCCGGCAAAAGTTCCATCCGATCGAGCCGGCGCGAACTCCATGTCGCCTTTCTTGAGCGTATCGTTGAGCCGCGCTCTCGCATCTTGCAGGCTAGCGCGCACCGAGCGCAATAACTCCATTCTCGGCTCGAATAATTTCTGGTGCGCTGCCTGGATCGCGAGGATTGCTTGTTGAAGCAGGGTCAGCGCCTCCTCCTTCGAGGCGGAACTCGCCTCCAGACGGATCGAGGAATCGTCGACAACGATCCCGCGCAACGAGGCTCCCGCGAATGACCCCCGGGGGTCGCGAAGTGCCTTCCGAGCATCGGCCAGAACATTGTCCTGAAATTGGATCGCTCCGATCCGCGCCACCAGATCACGGGCATTCTCTACACGTTCGACCGGCACCCCGGAGAGCCCGAGAATGCCGTCAAAGCTGGGCATTGTGCCAATTGCGATCGACGTGGTCGCGGTCCAGGATTCCACCTTCCGGCCGACCGCAAGGGAACCAAGAGCAGCCAACAGGATCGCTCCGATCACGAGCGAAAGAATCCAATGTCTCCGTACCGCTTGGGCAGCGATATCTGACCACCTCGCAAGCGGCAAAAAAGCTGAAGCTTGCGGTGTACGCTCGACCATCGGCATGTAATTCTTGTTCCGGACACGATATGAATGGGAAGCTCCACAATGTGAATGTGGATGGGCGCCCAGTCGATATCATACTGAGCCATCTATGGTTGATCAATCGGCGCATACCAGAGGGCTCTCGATGAACGATTGTGAGCCTGGCTGCCGCTTGGATCCGCCTGGACGCTGGTCTAGCGAAGGGGATCCACGACTTTTCCCTTGCTCGTTGCTTCCGGCCGCTGCTAAGTAAACACTGCATATACAACAGTTCCTGTCACGGCGAGCAGCGCGCGATTTTGCGCGCTGGTGCGGGACGCTGGTCACTCCTGTTGCTTCCTCCAAGCCTTGTTCGAAGGTCGACCGCAGCTGGGAGAAGACCCGGCCAAAGCTCCATCCAACGAGAAGCCAGAGCATTGAGTCAGGAATATTGCGCTGCTCACCTTCGACTGAGGTGCCCACGGGTAGATCTGTCATGCTGAGACAGGCCGTCATCCTCGTCGGTGGGCTCGGCACCCGCCTCGGCGAACGCACCAAAACCGTGCCGAAACCGATGCTCGAAATCGGCGGGCGGCCGTTTCTCGACACGCTGATCGACGAACTGGCTCGATACCACGTCTTCGATGAAATCCTGTTGCTTGCTGGCCACAGGGCCGAGATCGTCGAGACCCATTATGCTGGCGCGACCAAGGGCCGGGCAAAGATCCTGGTATCGCGCGAGAGCGAGCCGCTCGGCACCGGTGGCGCGCTCGTGCATGCGCGCAACCTGCTGCACGACCGCTTCCTGCTGCTCAACGGCGACTCGCTGTTCGACTTCAACCTGCTCGATCTGATCGCGCGCGCGCAGGGCGGGCGCGTTCACATGGCATTGCGCGACGGCGTCGTCGGAGACCGCTACGGGCGCGTCGTGCTCGATGGTGACGTGGTGCGTGACTTCATCGCTCCCGGCTCGGGCGCCACAGGGCCTGTCAATGCGGGCATCTACGTCGTCGACAAATCCATTCTCGCCGACATCGCGAAGCTTCCGGCTTCGCTCGAGCAGGATGTATTCCCCGGCCTTACCGCATCCGGCGCACTGCGGGGCACGGCCTATCGCGGTTACTTCATCGACATCGGCATTCCCGACGATTTCGCACGCGCCGATCGCGAGTTGCCGGAGAAGCTGCGGCGGCCGGCCGTGTTCTTCGATCGCGACGGCGTGCTCAACCACGATTCAGGCTACACGTTCGAGACGCACAAGCTCGGATGGATCGAGGGCGCGCGTGAGGCCGTGAAAGCCGTCAACGACGCCGGCTACTTCGCCTTCGTCATCACCAATCAGTCCGGCGTCGCCCGCGGCTACTACGAAGAGCACCACGTCCTCGCTTTGCACCGCTGGATGGCCGACCAGATGGCGCTGATCGGTGCGCATATCGATGCATTTGAATATTGCCCTGATCACCCGGACGGAACCGTCGCCCGCTATTGCCGCACGAGTGACCGGCGCAAGCCGGCCCCCGGCATGATCACCGATCTCATCAAGCGCTTCCCCGTGGACATGACGCGCAGCATGGTGATCGGCGACAAACAAAGCGACATCGAAGCAGCGCAGGCGGCGGGGCTGACCGGGCATCTGTTCGAGGGCGGAAATCTGGAAGCATTCGTGAAGCACCGCCTGGTCTCGACCGGGAAGAGCTAGAGGTGCGCCCAAAAAGCTGCACCCCGGCATTTGGCGGATGTTGCTCTGTTGCACGCCACGACCAGTGTGCTATAGCGCCATCTTGTTGCGAATACTGGCTTAATCGCCTTTCTGGGGTCCGGCATGGAAGATCTGAAGGGTGCCCGCGTCCTTGTCACCGGCAGCGACGGCTTCATCGGCTCGCACGTCGTCGAGGAGTTGGTCAAGGCCGGCGCCCGCGTCAAGGCGATCGTCTATTACAACTCCTTCAACTCCTGGGGCTGGCTCGACACGGTGCCGGCCGACATCATGACGTCGGTGGAGGTGGTGGCTGGCGACATACGCGATCCCCACTTTATGATCGCGGCCGCGAGCGGCTGCAGCGACGTGCTGCATCTTGCGGCGCTGATCGCGATCCCGTTCTCCTATATCGCGCCCGACTCTTATGTCGAAACTAATGTGCGCGGCACCGTGAACGTGCTCCAGGCTGCGCGCATGGCCGGCGTGCGCCGCTTCGTGCAGACCTCGACCAGTGAAGTTTACGGCACGGCGCAGACGGTTCCGATCAAGGAGAGCCATCCGCTGGTCGGACAGTCCCCCTACTCCGCCTCGAAGATCGCCTCCGATCAGATGGCGCTGTCGTTCCAGGCTTCGTTCGACATGCCGGTCGTGGTGATCCGCCCCTTCAACACCTTCGGCCCGCGGCAGTCGGCGCGTGCGGTGATCCCGACGATCATTAGCCAGATCGCGACCGGCAAGCGGAATATCCGCCTCGGCGCCGTCAATCCTACGCGGGATTTCTCGTTCGTCACCGACACTGCGCGCGGCTTGATCGCGGGCCTCACGGCGCCTGCAGAGCAAGTCGTCGGCCAAACCATCAATCTCGGCAGCGGTTTTGAGATCTCAGTCGGCGCGACCGCGCGGATGATCGCCGAAGTCATGGGAACATCGATCGAAATCGAGACCGACGAGCCGCGCCTGCGTCCCGCCAACAGCGAGGTCGAGCGGCTCTGGGCCGACAATTCCAAGGCACGCCAGCAGCTCGGCTGGAGCCCTGAATTCGGCGGTGTCGACGGTATGCGCCGCGGCATGGTCAAGACGGTCAACTGGTTCACCAATCCCGCAAATCTCAGCCGCTACAAGGCTGACGTCTACAACGTCTGAGACGATAGTGGATAGTCGCGTGACCAGCACAAGCTTCGAGCCAAAGACGATCGTCGATGCCGTGCGGCGCGCGGTGGGGACACCTAACGGAGTCCTCGGCCTGCACGAACCGGTGTTTGCCGGCAACGAGATCGCCTATCTCGAAGAGTGCATCAAGAGCACCTTCGTCTCCTCGGTCGGCCCGTTCGTCGATCGGTTCGAGCGTATGCTCGAGGAGATCACCGGCGCCAAACGCGCGGTCGCCGTCGTCAATGGCACGGCCGCGCTGCATGCCTGTTTCCGGCTTGCCGGCGTCGAGCCCGGTACCGAAGTCATCTCCCCTGCGCTGACCTTCATCGCGACGACGAATGCGATCGCCTATTGCGGGGCGACACCGCACTTTGTCGACAGCTCGTTCGAAACGCTCGGCATGGACGCGAATGCGCTCGCTGTGCGACTGGACGCGGTCGCGCAGAAGACTGCAATCGGCACCATCAATCGCGAGACCGGCCGCCGCATCGCGGCGATCGCCCCGATGCACACGTTCGGGCACCCCGTCGATTTGGACGCGATCGCCGCCCTTGCGGACGCTTGGAACATCGCGCTGGTTGAGGATGCCGCGGAATCGCTGGGGTCCACCTACAAGGGCCGCGCGGTCGGGTCGCAGGCACGCCTGGCAGCGCTTAGTTTCAACGGCAACAAGATCGTGACCACAGGCGGCGGCGGCGCCATCTTGAGCAATGATGAAGAGCTGGGGCGCCGCGCCAAGCACCTGACGACGACCGCGAAGCTGCCGCACAAATGGGCCTTCATCCACGACGAGATCGGCTTCAACTATCGGCTGCCCAATCTGAACGCGGCGCTCGGCTGCGCCCAGCTCGAGCAGCTCGAAGGCTTCCTGGCCAGCAAACGCAAGTTGGCTGCGGCCTATCAGCGTGCCTTTGCGGATGTTCCCGGCGTCCGCTTCTCGCGCGAGCCGAAGGGTACCACGAGCAATTACTGGCTGAATGCGATCCTGCTCGACGAAGCCCAGGCCGGCCAGCGCGACGATCTTCTCGCCGCGCTCAACGACGCCGGTTTCGGCGCGCGTCCCGCCTGGACCTTGATGCACAAGCTGCCGATGTTCGCGCAAAGCCCGCGTGGCGACCTTTCCACCGCCGAAGCCATCGAACGCCGGCTGATTAACCTGCCCAGCAGCGCCAGCATCAGAGCCCGCGATGAATAATGTCGCGCGAAAGATCTGCTTCGTCACCGGCAGCCGCGCCGATTTCGGGCTGCTGGTCTGGCCGATGCGCGCGATCCGGGAAACGCCCGGCCTGACGCTTCAGCTCGTGGCCACCGGCATGCATTTTGCGCCGGAGTTCGGCTACACCTTCAACGCCATCCGCGAGGAAGGCTTCGAAGTCGACGAGGGTGTCGAGTCGCTGCTCAGCAGCGACTCCGGCGTTGGTGTTGCCAAATCAGTCGGACTCGGTGTGATCGGCTTTGCGGACGCCTTCACGCGCCTGCAACCGGATCTCGTCGTTGTGCTCGGCGATCGCTTCGAGATGTTCGCGGCCGCGCAGGCTGCGATGTTCATGCGACTGCCGATGGCGCATCTGTTCGGCGGCGACGTGACCGAGGGCGCGATCGATGAATCCACCCGCCACGCCATCAGCAAGATGGCGCACCTGCATTTCACCAGCAATCGGGCTTCGACGCAGCGGCTGATCCAGCTTGGCGAGCATCCGTCCCGCATTCACACCATCGGGTCGGTCGGCATCGATGCCATCAAGCATCTCGATCTGATGGACCGCGACGGCATCGGCCGCGCGCTCGGAATGTCGCTAGGCGAACGCAATGCGCTCATCACGTTCCACCCGGTCACGATTGAATCCGGGCGTTCAGTGGCCGAGCTGGACGAATTGTTCGCGGCACTATCGACGCTCGATCCCGCCTTTCGTTTCGTATTCACGCTCGCCAACGCGGATGCTGAGGGCCGTGCGTTGAACGCCAGGATCGAGGCTTTCGCGGCTCACCGCCGCAACACGATCGCTGTCGCCTCGCTCGGGCAGCTTCGCTATCTCAGCCTGATGAGTCAGGTGGATGTGGTGATCGGAAATTCCTCCAGCGGCGTGCTCGAAGCGCCCTCCTTCGGCGTTCCCACGGTCGACGTCGGCGACCGTCAGAAGGGGCGCGAGCGTGCGGCCTCGGTGTTTCACGCCGCGCCCGAGCGCGGCGCGATCGCCGCCGCCATCTCGCACGCGCTCCAGCGCGGCCGGCAGGCTACCGTGAACCCTTACGGCGACGGCGCATCAAGCCGGCGATTCGCCGAAATCGTCGCCGGCATTCCGGATTTCAGACGATTTCTGGCGAAGGGCTTTTACGAGCTTCCGGCAATGGGGGCGCAGCCATGACGACACACACGCTGATCATCGCGGAAGCCGGCGTCAATCATGATGGCAGTCTGGAGAAAGCACTGGCGCTGGTCGATGCGGCCGCCGATTCCGGCGCCGACATCGTCAAATTCCAGACGTTCAACGCGAAGGCGCTGGCAGGCAATGCAGCCAAGAAGGCGGATTACCAGCAGCGTGCCACCGATGCCGCCGAAAGCCAGCTTGCTATGCTGGAACGCCTCGAGCTGCCGCAGGCAGCGCACCATACGCTGATTGCGCGCGCCAAGGAGCGCGGCATCGAGTTCCTGTCAACGCCATTCGACGACGCCTCGCTCGCCTTCCTGCTGTCGCTGAAACTGCCGCGCATCAAGATCGGATCGGGTGATCTCACCAATGCGCCGCTGTTGCATGCTGCTGCGAAAGCCGGCGCAATGCTCATCCTCTCGACCGGCATGGCAACGCTCGGCGAGATCGAGGAGGCTCTGGGCGTGCTCGCCCATGGCTACGGCGAGCGCAACGAACGGCCCGGCATTGCCGCGTTCCGCGCGGCGTGGCGCGATCCGGCGGCACGCAGCGCGCTCGCACGGCACGTCAGCCTGCTACATTGCACGACCGAATATCCCTGCCCGATCGGCGACGTGAACCTCGCCGCGATGGCGACGATGCGGACATCATTCCAGCTTCCAGTCGGCTATTCCGATCACACCGACGGTTTTGAAGTTTCGGTCGCCGCCGTCTCGCTCGGCGCCACGACGATCGAAAAGCACCTGACGCTCGACCGCAGGGCGCAAGGCCCCGATCACGCGGCCTCGCTGGAGCCTGACGATTTCAAGCGAATGGTCGCGGCCATCCGCAACGTCGAACGCGCGATCGGGGACGGCGTGAAGGCGCCGAAGGAATCCGAGATCAGGAACGTGCCGGTGGCGCGCAAGAGCCTCGTCGCAGCGCGCGCGCTGAAGGCCGGTGAAACCATCGGCCCGGCCGACATCACTGCCAAGCGGCCCGGCGCGGGCCGGCCGCCGATCGACTATTGGTCACTGATCGGAACGGCAGCGCCGCGTGCGCTCGAGCCGGACGATCCGCTCTAGCCTTGCGGCTTTGCCGGAACGCCGCGAAGGACGGATCCTGGCGGCCATGGGGCCGTAACCACCGATCCCATCGCAACCAGCGTGTCTTTGCCGATCGCGATGTGATCCCTGACCCGGCTGCCGAGACCGACGAAGCAGTTCTCGCCGATCTCCGCACCGCCGCCGACCACCGTCCCCGGCGACAGATGTGTGTAGTCGCCGACCCGCACGTCGTGCTCGACGATGGCGCCAGAGTTGATGATGCAGTGATCACCGATCCGGCTCCGCGCATTGACGATCGCGCCCGGCATGATGACGGCGCCTGCGCCGATCCGGGCTGACGGGGAGACGATCGCGCGCGGGTGAATCACGGACGCCCAGCGCTTGACCTGCATGCGGCCCACCATCTGCCGGCGGGCAGGCCCCGCCTGCATCAATCCGATTCCCGCCACGAAGGCGGCATCCGGATAGTTCAGCGCGGCCTCGTCGGTTCCGAGATAGCTGAGGTCGCCGAGCGTTCCGGGCTGGCGATCGAGAAAGCCGACGACCTTGAACCTGCCGGACAACAGCGCCGCCTCGTAGACCATGAAGGCATGCTCGCCGCCCCCTATGATGATGAGATCATCCATCGCGATTCCCCTGCGCGGATTGATCTTAACGGCCGGATCGCCGGTCTTCAAACTGCCGCTTCGGGCCGCGAAATGGTGAGGTTAACGGGGCGGCCCGAGGCACGTCCGCCGGGGTTGACGCCGCCTCTCGCAGCCGCGATATAGCAGGCTCAGCCCTGGGCCGCTCCCCCTATATCTGGCGTATACGAGGCAGATTGCCATGAAATCCTGGCGTAAGGCCGTCGTCGGAACGCAGGCGACCGTGGGCGAGGCCATTGCCGCCATCGAGAGCGGAAGCATCCAGATTGCACTGGTGCTAGACGACCAGAATCGGCTGCTCGGCGTTGTCACCGACGGTGACGTGAGGCGCGGGCTGCTGCGCGGCATCCCGCTGACCGGCCTTGCAACCGATATCATGAACCGAGCGCCGGTGTCGGTTCCTGCGACCCTGCCGCGCGAGGATCGCCTGCAATTGATGCGGCAGAGGTCGATCAAGCAGCTCCCGCTCGTCGACGAGGGCGGCCATTTGGTCGTGGTCGAGACGCTCGATGAGCTGCTCGAACCGCGCCATTATCCGAATCCTGTCCTGATCATGGCGGGCGGTCTCGGCGAGCGCTTGGGCGCGCTGACGCGCGAGGTACCGAAGCCGATGCTCAATGTCGGCGGCCGGCCGCTGCTCGAGACGATCGTCCGCAATGTCGTGCAGCAGGGCTTTGGCAACATCTTCATCTCGGTCAACTACAAGGCCGAGGCGATCAAGGACCATTTTGCTGATGGTAGCGCCTTCGGCGCCAATATCCAGTACGTGCACGAGACCGAGCGCCTGGGGACCGCAGGCGCGCTCGGACTGTTCCCGACGCCGCCGGCTTTGCCGACGATCGTCACCAACGGCGACATCCTCACCACGATCAACTACGGCGCTCTTCTCGACTTCCACAACGGAACACCGGCGGAAGCGACGATGGCCGTGCGCGAGCACAAGGTGCACGTGCCCTACGGCGTGGTCTCCACGTCAGACGGTTTTCTCGACGCCATCCGCGAGAAGCCGACCGAGAGCTGGTTCGTGAGTGCCGGCATCTATGTGGTCGGCAGTTCCGTCTTCAGCCATGTCGCGCCCGGCGTCAGGATCGATATGCCGACCGTGCTGGAGCGCGTTATCGCCAGCAAGGGGCGCGTCGCGGTCTATCCGATCCGTGAATATTGGCTCGACATTGGCCGCCTGGAGGATTTCGAGCAGGCGCATGCAGAGTTTCATGAGGTCTTCCCGTGACCTCGACAACCGCCATCGTAGTTGGCCTCGGCTCGATCGGCACAAGGCATGCGCGCGTCCTGGGCGGGCTTGGGCTTCAGGTCGCGACCGTCAGCCGCCGCGAGGGCGGCGACTACGGATCGATCACGCAGGCGCTCGCGGCTGCGCATCCGGATTACGTGGTGATCGCCACCGAGACTATGCGCCATGCAGACGACCTGCAAGAGCTCGCGCAAGCCGGCTTCCATGGCAAGGTGCTTGTCGAAAAGCCGCTATTTGCGACACCGGCATCGCCACCGAAATATCCGTTTGCCCATGTCAGCGTCGGATACAATCTGCGGTTCCATCCCGTGATGACGGCGCTCGCCGAGAGATTACATGGGCGCGACGTGATCACGGTGGCCGCCTATGTCGGTCAAGACATCAGGGACTGGCGACCCGGCCGCGACCATCGTGCGACCGCATCCGCCACGGCTGAGGCCGGAGGCGGGGTGCTGCGGGATCTCAGCCACGAATTGGATTATCTCTTGTGGCTGTTCGGGCCGTGGCATCGCGTCGCCGCGCTGGGCGGCGCGTCCGGGGCGCGCGACCTTGACGTCGACGACCATCTCGACCTGCTGCTTGACATGCAGCGGGCGCCAGCGGTCCACGTCCATATGGACTATCTCGACCGCCAAGGCATCCGCCGCATTCGCGTCAACGTCGACGACGACACCATCGAGGCCGATTTGGTCGGCAGCCGCCTCTCGGTCAACGGCAAGACAACGGAGATCGCCTGCGAGCGCGACCAGAGCTACCGCAACATGCATATCGCCGGGATGCATGGCGCGAGCCCGGCCTGCTCGCTTGCCGAAGGGCTCGGCGTGGTGCATCTGATCGATGCTAGCGAGCGCGCGCTGCGCACCAAGACCTGGATATCGCCATGAGTCTGCTTTGCACCATGTGCGCGCGGGGCGGCTCGAAAGGGGTCGTCGGCAAGAACGCGCGCGATCTGCTGGGCAAACCCGTGCTCGCATGGAGCATCGAGCAGGCGCGCGAGACCGGCCTGTTCGACGCGATCGCCTTCAGCAGCGATTCGGACGCTCTGCTCGACGCAGCGCTGAGGGCCGGTGCAGACATCGCGGTCAGGCGCCCGGCTGAGATGGCGACGGATGCGGCGCCGAAGCTGCCGGCGATCCGCCATTGTCTCGAGCAGGCCATCGCACAAACGGGCAAGACACCGGAGATCTTCGTCGATCTCGACGTCACCTCGCCGCTCAGGCTTGCCTCGGACATTAGCGGTGCGGTGGCGCTGCTGCGCGAGAGCGGTGCTCGCAATGTCATTACCGGAGCGCCGGCGCGCCGGTCGCCCTATTTCAATCTGGTCGAGCAGCGCAGCGACGGCAGCGTCGGTCTTTCGAAATCTGCCAACCCTCCGATTACGCGTCGGCAGGATGCGCCGCGCTGCTTCGACATGAACGCGTCGATCTATGTCTGGCACGTCGCGCCATTCCTGGAGCAGCCCGCGGTGTTCTATCCGGATACGCGTCTGTTCGAAATGCCGGAAGAGCGCTCGATCGACATCGATTCCGATCTCGATTTTGCGCTGGTGGAACTGCTGCTGCGCCAACGATTGCCGGTCTGAGGAGCCTCAAACGATGACCACGAGCTTCAAGGCTCTGTTCGATCTGACCGGCCGCACGGCCGTCGTCACCGGCGGGTGCGGCATCCTCGGCCGCCGCTTCGTCGAAGGCCTCGCCGAGTTCGGCGCCAATGTCGCGATCGTCGATCTCGATCAGGTCGCGACCGATGCGGCAGCGGCCGACGTCGCCTCACGCCATGCCGTCCGCGCCAGAGGCTACGGCTGCGACATCACCAGCCCCGATGCAGTGCGCAACACGGCCGATGCGATCGAGGCCGGCCTTGGACCGGTTTCGATTCTTCTCAACAACGCCGCCAACAAGACTCGCGACATCGATGCCTTCTTCGCCCCGGTCGAGAGGTTCTCCCAGGAAACGTGGCGGGAGATCATGGCGGTCAACCTCGATGGCATGTTCAACGTCGCGCAGGTGTTCGGCGGGCGAATGGCCGAGCGCGGCTACGGTGCCATCGTGCAGACCGCCTCGATCTACGGCCTGATGGCGCCCGACCAGCGCATCTACGAAGGCTCCGAATATCTCGGCCGCGCCATCAACACGCCCGCGGTCTACACGGCGTCCAAAGCCGGTGTCATCGGCCTGACGAAGCACCTGGCGACCTACTGGGCGGCTAAAGGCGTTCGCGTCAATACGCTCACCCCGGGCGGCGTCGAGAGCGGGCAGAACGAGACCTTCAAGCAACGCTACAGCGCCCGCATTCCACTTGGCCGGATGGCCAAGCCCGACGAGATGGTCGGCGCGGTGCTGTTCCTGGTCTCCGATGCGGCTTCCTACGTCACCGGCCAGAACATCGCGGTCGACGGCGGCCTAAGCGCGTGGTGAACGGCGGAGCATGCTCAGACAATTGATCCGCAACACGCTGATATCCAGCGCAGCCTTCGGGATTGCGGCGGTGCTCGGCTTGGTCGTCATCCCCGTCATCATCCGCACTTGGGGCGTGACCGAGTTCGGCCTCATCGTGCTGGCCCGCATCCTGCTGCCGAGCGGCATGATGGGACTGCTCGATCTCGGCCTCTCCGAAGTCACGACGCAAGCGGTCGCGCGGGCGCGCGAGCATCGCAATTGGCGCGTCGCTGGCCAACAACTCGCGCTTCTCACCGTGATGGCCGCCGTCCTCGCAGGACTGCTCGCGGTCACGATCTGGATCAGCGCGCCATACCTGACCATCGCACTCCGCGTCGATACCGCTCACGCGGACAGGTTTGCGCAAATCTTGCGTTACACCGCGCTCGCCAACCTGGTGCTGATCCCCGCGCTGGTCTGGGAAGGCATCGTCAAGGGCTTTGAGCGCTACAATGTCCTGCGGCTGGCTGAGGTGAGCTCCACGATCGTCTACGTCGCCTGTACGATCTGGGCGGCCAACGCCGCAGCATCATTCGAACTGGTGGCCTATATCTATCTCGCCAGCACCTTGATGCGCGCAGGTCTGGTGTTCACCGCGGCCTTCGTCGCCGTCGTGCGCAAGGTCAGGCTCGCGATGTGGGACGCGCCGATCCGGCACGAGCTGTTCCACCGCTGCGCGCTGTTCGCGCAGGGCAAGCTGACGGGCGGCTTGGCGCTGCCGATTCAGCCTTTCCTGGTCGGCCTCTTATTCGGGCCCAAGGGCGTCGGCGTGTACGACACCCTTGTCCGGCTGCCGCGGGTGTCCAAGATCGTCGTCGGCCTCCTGACGTCCGCCTTGTTGCCGGTGGCAAGCCGCTTGGACGAGCGCGGCAACGCTGCGGCGTTCCAGCGGCTCGGTGAATTCGGCCTCATCATCCTGCCCATGTTCACGGTGCCGCCGCTGATGGCGGCCGCCATGCTGTCGCGCGAGATCATGCAGGTCTGGATCGGACCACAGATGGCTCCCTACGCCTTCTGGATGGGCCTGAGCTTCGTGGTGCCGATCTGCGCTCAGTACCTCGCCTTCGGCAACGTCATGTTCCTAACCCGCGCAGACGTGCAGTCCCGCCTGAATCGGCTCATGATCTATCAATTGGCGGTGTGGGCCGCGGTGGCGGTGGCGACGCTGCACTTGTTCGATGAACGAGCGCTGATCCTTGGCCAAGTGGTTGGGAACGCCGTCATTCTACCGTTGCAGATCGGGGTCGTGAGCCGCGGGTTGCAACTTGACTCCTACCGCCTCCTTAGAGCACTTCTCGCCCAGGCCGTCATTCTCATAGTCTTGGGCCTGCTGCTACTCGAGCTTGCAGACCATTTTGCAATCGACGGCTTCTGGAGGCTCGGGCTTGCGATCGCCGCGTTCTGCGCAGTGACCTGGGCCATACAGTATTTTCTCGTTCTGGAAGACCGCCAGCGGGCGATCTTCGTGGAACTTGGCCACCGCTTCGGCTGGGCGTCGACCTAGCTCGTCAATTTGCACCATGCGGGAGATCGATGAAAGCCTTGCTCGACACGAGGAGACGCAAACGGTGCGCATAGGCCTAGTGGTCGATCACCCCAAGCGCGACCTGCCGGGAGCAGTCATGCTTGGTTATCAGCTCGCACGGCGTGGCGCCGCAGTCACGCTGGTGCCGATGTACGAGCAGGCCGTTGATGTCCCGAGGCTGGGGCTGGACGCCCTGGTCGTCAATTACGCACGTCCCGTCAATCTCGACCTGATGCGGAGCTTTGCCAAGGCCGGACTCGCGCTGTACGTCCTCGATACCGAAGGCGGCGTGCTCGCGGAAAAGGGCGGCAACTCGCCACCGGCGATGGCCGCACATATCAAGGATAGCGGTTACGCCGACATCCTGGCGGGCTATTTCTTCTGGGGCAACCGGCTGCATGACGCCTTCCTGGCGGCCGGAACCATGCCTCCGGAGCATCTTCACCTCACCGGCTGCCCGCGCTTCGATTTTGCAGCCCCGCGCTGGCGCGCGCTGCTCGACGGCGAACCGCGCGGCTACGTGCTCGTCAACGCCAACTTCCCTCTGGTCAATTCACGCTTCACCGGCAAGCCGGGCGGCGAACGCCAGGCGATGGTGCGGGCCGGCTGGGACGGCCCCTATGTCGATCGCTTCATCGCGGACCTGAAGCAGGTCTTCGCCAACTATCTCACCGAGATCGACCGCCTCGCCACAGCGCGGCCTGACCGCAGCATTCTGGTGCGTCCGCATCCCTTCGAGAGCGAGGAGGTCTATCGCAACGCGCTCGCGCGCCACGCCAACGTCCTAATCGACGGCACCGGCAGCGTGCTCGACCGCATTCGCAATGCGGCGGCAGTCGTTCATCTCAACTGCGGCACCGCCGTCGAATCGGCATTGCTCGGAAAGCTGCCGCTCCAGCTCGAGTATTTGAACACGTCCATCACCGCCGGCCATGCTGCGCTACCCGCGCGGGTGAGCCGGAAAGTCGCCTCGTTCGATGAGCTGCTCGGCGTGATCGATCACATCGAGCGTGAGACCGAGACCTTCGATTTCGCTCGCGTTCACGCCGCCGATATCGAGGCGTTCTTCCATCTCAACGACGGGCAAGCCGCCGAACGCGTCGCCGACGTCCTGACCCGCGCAACGACTTCGCGCCGGCCATACCTCTCGCTGCTCGCAACCGTGAAGGGCACGCGCGCCAAGCCGAGCCTCGGCCAGGTCGTCAAGGGTGCCGCCAGCGCCGCGCTCGGCTCGGCCGTCACCGAGCGGCTGCGCAGCCAGTTCAATCCCGCCCGGCGCGACAAGCGGATCGAGCCGATCTTCGTCAGGACCCTGCTTCAACGCATCGCAACCCATGATCGTGCGAACCCGTCGCAATTTGCGGCAAGACGCGCGCATTGCGCGATGACGGGCCTGCCGCTCGCGAGCATTGCGATCGAACACACCAAATAGACTCATGACCACTGCAAAGACCATTCTCCTCACCACGCTTGCCGAATACCAGACCCGGTTCTGGATTCCGGTCGCGCAGCGGTTGCGCGCAGCCGGACATGACGTCGAACTGCTCGCCTTCGACGATCGCAGCGCCGAGATGTCGGTCGCCGAAGGCGTTCCGGTCACGAACATGTATCGCGAGGGTCTCAAGGCCGGCCCCTGGCCTGACGATCGCAAGGCGTTCGACGCGCGCGTGGCCTCTTACGGACTCGACGGGACCAATCTCCTGTTCAGCCATGAACGTTTCACCTTCGGCATCAACGATACCGCGGCGCTGCGCCGGCGTTTCATGATCTATGCCAATGCCATGGAGGCGCTGCTCGACCGGCTGGAGGCGCAGGAGCGACGCGCCGAACTGGTCCAAGAGCTCGGCGGCTTCCTTTCCGTCATCGCAAGCTTCTACGCCGCCAGGCGCCGGGGCATCCGCAACTGGTTCATCGAGCCGTCGTTCTTTCGCGGCCGGATGTATTTTACGCCGGACAGCTTTGCTGCGCCCGACGTGATGGCAAAGCCCGCCGATGCGGTGTCCGCCGAGGTCCGCGGCTATCTGGACGAGACGCTGACGCAGCGCGCGATCGTCATTCCCAAGAAGGATCAGCACCACTATTCGGCGGCGTTCAAGAAGGTCGTCAATTTGCGCAATGCCCATCGTCTCGCCGAGAAGCTCTGGGACCAATTCGCGCTCGGCAAGCACCAGGAATTCGGACACAATCTGCGTCATGCCCGCGTGCACGCCGCGATGGCGCTCAACGCGACGCGGCTGCGCAAGCTTTACCGGCCGCTACCCGAAAGACCCTTCGTCTACTATCCTTTCCATGTTCCGGCCGACATGGCGCTGACGCTGCGCTCGCCGGACTATCTCGACCAAGTTGCGACCGTCGACTTCCTGCTGCGCACCATCCCGGATTCGCACGTGCTCGTGGTGAAGGAACATCCAGCCCAGATCGGCGCCATCTCGGCCGCCCGCCTGCTCGAGCTCGCGCGCCGGTTCGACAATTTCGTGCTGCTGCCGCCGCAGACCAACAATTACACCGTGCTTAATCGCGCCGACGCCGTCGTCTCCGTCAACAGCAAGTCGGGTGCCGAGGCACTGCTGCTTGGCAAGCCGGTCGTGGTGATGGGCGATGCATTCTACCGCTCCTGTCCTCTGGTGCATGCGGTCGATCGACTGGCCGACGTGCCCGCGCGGCTGCGCCAAGCGCTGTCTACCGGGCCATTCGATCCCACCAAGGGTGCGCCCTATTTCGAGTCCGCCTGGCGCCGGTCTCATCCGGGCGAGCTCTATATCAGCGATCCCGAACTGCTCGACACGTTCGCGGCCTCCTTGCGCGCTGCAATGGCCGAACCGGCCCGTGTGAATTGAACGGACCCATCATGCCGCTCGTCTCGATCATCACACCGTCCTGGAACGTCGAAGGCCTGATCGAGGAGACGATCCGCTCGGTGCAGAGCCAGACATTCGCCGATTGGGAGCTCTTGATCGCCGACGACTGCTCGACCGACAACACGCCGGACATCATCGCGGCGATCGGCGCGCGCGATCCCCGCGTCAAGCTGATCCGGCAGGCCAAAAATGGCGGCCCGGCGCTCGCGCGCCAGGCATCGATCGATGCCGCGCAGGGCCGCTATCTCGCCTTCCTCGACAGCGACGATCTATGGCTCCCCGAAAAGCTCGAGCGGCAGCTCGCCTTCGCTAAGGCGAAGCAGGCCGCCCTCAGCTATACCGCTTTCCGCCGCATCAACGAGACCAACACGGTCACCGGACGGCTGATCGAGGTGCCGGCCTCGCTCAGCTATGGCCAGCTCCTGAAGAACACCGCGATCGCGACCCTGACCGCGATGGTCGACCGTGAGATCTCAGGTCCCATCACGATGAAGAACGAGGGCTACGATGATTTCTGCCTGTGGCTCTCGATCCTCAGGCGCGGCCGCACCGCATACGGTCTCAACGAGGACCTTGCCCGCTACCGCGTCAGGGGATTCTCGGTCTCCAGCCGCCCGGTGCGCTCGGCCAAATGGGTCTGGCAGATCTACCGCAACGTCGAACATCTCTCGCTGATCAGGTCGGTCTGGTGTTTTGCCCATTGGGGCGCGCGGGCCTGGCTGAAGCGGCGGGAATTCTAGCAAAGCCCGGCGCACAAGCGCCGCGTAGCCATCAGCCAGCCGGAAATGATCATTTCGGCCCGGACGGCGGCCCACTGGACTTTTGACGTATCATCACGCCAGAATGCAAGCCTATTGGCCTTTCCGCCCGTAGCCGATACCACTCTGCCGGCCTCACCGGACGAGTCCGCCCCCAAGATCCTCCTGGAACCCGATCATGCCGTTTGAAAGCTACAAGAACAGCCGCATCCTCGTGACCGGGGGCGCCGGCTTCATCGGATCGCATTTGTGCGAGCGACTGCTCGAAGCGGGGGCCGAGGTGGTGTCCGCGGACAATTATTTCACCGGCAGCCGGCGCAACATCGCCCATCTTATCGCCAATCCGCTGTTCGAGCCGGTCAGGCACGACGTCACCTTCCCGCTCTACATCGAGGTCGACGCGATCTTCAACCTGGCCTGTCCGGCCTCGCCAATCCACTACCAGCGTGACCCCGTGCAGACCACCAAGACCTCGGTGCACGGCGCCATCAACATGCTCGGCCTCGCCAAGCGACTGAAGGCGCGCATCTTCCAGGCCTCCACCAGCGAGGTCTATGGCGATCCGCTGATCCATCCGCAGACCGAGGACTATTGGGGTAATGTCAACCCGATCGGCATCCGCTCCTGCTACGACGAGGGCAAGCGCTGCGCCGAGACGCTGTTCTTCGACTACTGGCGTCAGCACGGCCTCCCGATCAAGGTCGCGCGCATCTTCAACACCTACGGCCCGCGCATGCAGCCCAACGACGGACGCGTGGTGTCGTCCTTCATCGTCCAGGCTCTCAAGGGCGAGCCGATCACCGTGTTCGGCGACGGCGGGCAGACCCGCTCCTTCTGCTATGTCGACGACCTCGTCGAGGCCATTACGCGGCTGATGGTGACACCGGAAGACGTCACCGGCCCAATTAACCTCGGCAACAACTCTGAGTTCACGATCCGTGAACTCGCCGAAAAGGTCATCAAACTCACGGGCTCGCGTTCCAAGCTGGTGTTCAACCCGCTGCCCCAAGACGACCCGCGGCAGCGCCAGCCCGACCTCGCCAAGGCGAAGGCGGCGCTGAACTGGGAGCCGAAGGTTGCGCTTGAAGATGGGCTGAAGGAGACGATCGCCTACTTCAAGCACTCGCTTCAACTGACCTGATTCCGCGCGCAGCTTTCATCGTCCGCAGCGCGCTTTCGCAATAAGCGCGCTGCGATCGCAAAAATCATCATTCGATGCTCGCTACGAAAAGCGCGAAATCAACCCAATGCACAGTAGCCGGACCCGCCCATCAATGGCTTAACCACTGGCCCGAACGCGTTGCGGATTTTACGACGCAATTCGAGTCGTCGGGCAAAACAGGCGCACTATGTCAGCATGTCAATGGTGCGTCAGGCAGGAAGCTGCTGCCGTGGAGGCCGTTGAGAAGGCAGCCGGGCTGACGGGCACGTGGGCATCGTGATTCACGACCGCACACCGACGGAGGACGTGACCTCCGCACCAACCCAACCGGGCATAGGATGGTGCCTCTGTCGGGCTGGACAGTGACGAGTCATCGACATTGAACATGAGACTATCCGCAGCCACCGGCGCTGCGCCGACGACGCCATCGCCATTGAGATCCTGCTGGAGTCGGCTCCAGTACTTTGATGGGATCGGTCCCCACCACTTCGGGAGCCGCGGCCAGCGTCGTCACGAAATTGCCGTCGCTGTGCGCGCTCCAGACTGCCCTCGACGAATCCTTCCAGACCACGTCGCAGCCACCACCTGACACCTGCTCGGCGGCAATGACCGACCCTGTAGTGTAGTTGGCCGTGGTCACCACAATGCCTGCACTATTCAGCATAGGCCCGGCCGGTCGAGATGTTGTCCTGTTCACACCAAGGTCCGCAACAGATCGGGCGATCTCTTTCTGAACGTTATGCCGGCCAGCCCGCCTTCACTTCGCTACTGCACTTGCTAGTTTTCCTCCCTCAGCGTCGTAATCTTCCGCTAGCAGCCAGCAAGCGTCGACAGCGTGACACACACCGGCTCCCGCAAGCCCGTCGGCCTTCTGAGTGCGTCAATGTGCCTGCCGGTCAGGCCGCATCCTTCCAGTCAACGATCCGCCCGACACGTCTGATCGCCGCTTAGAGCTCCTCACAGACGGCAGGGATGATGATTACTAGACTGGCCGCCGCCTTGCCTTCTTGCGATCACTCTATGGACGGCTCGACGCGGATGGAACAAGTGCTCAGCTTCCAAGCTGCCGCAAACACCTGAGCCATGTGCCGGGCGCGAACCAATTCACGGTCATCATGCAGCACGTAACTTGGCGCATCATCGCTGTCGCCACGACGACGATCTCGCCGCGCCGACCGCAATCAGTCTTCATAGACTGCGAGATAGGCCTATGCTAACCACCTCAAAAATGTCCTCCCGATCTTCACTATGCTCCTGAGCTTCGCATGTTTGATCTTGATCGTTCGAAGAACGATACTGCGATAACGATTGACTTCCTTCGAGCTCTCGCTGCGCAACTGGTGTGCGTGGGCCATGCCCTGTCGTTTTTTTTGAACTGGCATCCGTCAAACCTGCCGTATATGCAGAACGTCGGTGTTCTCCTGTTCTTCCTAATTTCTGGCTTTCTGATCACACACACCTTGGCGCGCAAATCGAATAATCCGACTTATGGATTTACCCAATTTTTCATTGAGCGATTTTCGCGGATCTATTCTGGGCTTATTCCCGCCCTCTTACTTGTTGTACTTGTCGACGGAATAACGATCTATTGGGCCGGCGCTCCGGATATCGCACGCTACTATGATTTGCAGACCCTGCTCGCAAATCTCGGTATGCTGACCGGCTATCGTGGAGCTTTCGCGTCTTCGCTCGCGCACTCCGAATTTGGATCGGCCAGTCCTCTTTGGACTTTGGCGATCGAATGGCACATTTACATGTTCGTGGGCGCGACGTTTTTTGCGGCGACACGTCCGAAGTCCATTCCCTTTATGCTGCCACTGGCACTCATCTTCAGTTCAAATCCGATCCACTACGTTTTCGGATCCTATCAAGAGGATGGGGTGGGCTTTGGCTTGTTCATCCTCTGGCTCTTGGGCGCGCTGGTCTATTTCATCGGCCTAACATCTATACGCGAGCGCGCTCCCGCGGCGATCGTTGGAATCCTGGGATGCGTGGTCTTTGTCGCGATCACCCGTGGTGGCCACGAATACAATTTGATCTCATATTTTGCCCTGTTCGCAGCCTTCTTTGGGGTAACAGCTGCAACACAGTCCCTTCATCAGGTCACATCGACATCTTTGGTCAGATGCATCGGCTTTTTGGCAGATTATTCATATTCGCTGTACCTGATCCACTACACGCTGATGTATGCGCTTTGGGTCATTTTCCCGACCAGAGGCTTTGCGATGTTTGTCCTTGCAGTCACGGCGTCCAATGCAATCGCGGTTGGGCTCGCCGAAATTGGGGAAAAGCAGCACAGACGTCTGGCGAAGAGATTGATCGCGGCGACCAATTCCTCGTGGAGCAAGGTCGGCTCGCAACATGCTCGCTGACATTCGTCTAAGGGCTCTGAGGACGTCCTGACAAGCGGCTCTTCTGCGCATCGTCGGAAGTTCTCTTGCGGACCGTTCAAGCGTTCAAGCGAGCAAATGCCACTCTGCACTCGAAGAAGTCGCTCCTACTACGCCGTCGCCATTGAGATCCTGATGGAAGCTCGGTTCCAGCGATTTGAGGGTCGCGTTTGAGCCCGAGACGATGCCGCCTACTGCGTTGGAGACTACGTTGCCGTTCGCGTCGGTATTCCAGACCGTATACTGATCACTGCCTTGCAGATGCAGCGCGACTTCGTAGCCGCTGGCCGTCTGCTCCACTCCAGTAAAGTTCCAGCTGCCGAACTGACCCGCAGTTACCACCGCACCGGAGTATTTGAGCGCCGGGCCTGCCCCGCCGGGAACAGGGTTGAAGTAGAAATTATCTCCAGCCTGAACGAGACTCGTCGATCCCAACGTCTCTATCACCGCGGTGCCCGCTGAAGCCGAGCTCACTATGACGCCATCGCCATTGAGGTCCTGATGGAAACTCGGCTCGAGCGATTGGAGTGCAGAACTCGAACCCGAGACGATGCCTCCCACTGCGTTGGAGACCACGTTGCCGTTCGCGTCGGTGTTCCAGACCGTATACTGATCGCTTCCCGGCAGATGCAGCGCGACCTCGTAGCCGCTGGCCGTCTGCTCTACACCGGTAAAGGTCCAGCTGCCGAACTGGCCCGCCATTACCACAGAGCCGGAGTATTTGAGCGTCGGGCCCGTCCCGCCCGAAACAGGGTTGAAGTAGAAATTAACTCCAGCCTGAACGAGACTCGTTGATCCGAAGGATTCGATCACATTGGTGGGGACCCCAATGGTGCCATCTCCATTGAGGTCCTGGTGGAAACTCGGCTCGAGCGATTGGAGTGCAGAACTCGAGCCCGATACGATGCCGCCCACCGCATTGGAGACCACGTTTCCGTTCGCGTCGGTGTTCCAGACCGTATACTGATCACCGCCCGGCAGATGTAGCGCGACTTCATAGCCGCTGCCGGTCTGTTCTGCGCCAATGAACGTCCAATTGCCGAACTGGCCGACCGTCACTACAGCACTAGAATATTTCAGCACGGGACCGGCTCCACCGGAGCTGGGGTTCAGATAGTAATTATTGCTCGTCAACACCAAGCTAGTCGCGCCGAGGGCTTCGATCACAGCGTCCGGAAGCCCAATCGTGGCATCGCCATTGAGATCCTGATGGAAGCTCGTCTCGAGCGCCTCGAAAACCTGACTGGTTCCTGACACGATGCCACCCACGGCATTGCCAACGACGTTGCCATTCGCATCCGTGTTCCAGACCGTATATTGATCGGCCCCGGGCAGGTGAAGCGCGACTTCGAAACCGCTACCGGTCTGTTCTGCCCCAACGAACGTCCAACTGCCGAACTGACCGCCCGTCACTGCAGCACCGGAATATTTCAGCACGGGGCCAATCCCGCCGGACGCGGGATCCAGATAGTAGTTGTTGTTGGCAACGACCAAGCTGGTGGCTCCGAAGGATTCAATCACAAGGGGTGTGAGCAAGCTCAAGAGAGCGGCACTCGATATCGTCGTGTCGGCAAACTGGAAATACTCCACGCCGTTGACGGTATCGGCACCGTCGGGAGAGCCGGAACGCTGGTCGCTAATCGTAAAGATTTGCGAACTGCTGTTGTAGGCGAAGCTATAGGTGGAGTGGTTGCCCGAATACACGGCCGTATCGCTGCCCGAGCCGCCACTGATGGTGTCGTTGCCCGTACCGCCGGTGATCGTGTCGTTGCCGCCCCCGCCGTTCAGCGCGTTGGCGATGGCGTTGCCCAAGATCGTGTCATTGCCAGAGCCGCCGATGGCGTTATCGATGTAGGAGCGCGCGTCGCCGTTATAGAGATAGGCGTTGTAGACATTGCCCGATGCGTAATGGCCGTCGCCGAGATAGGCCAGTTGGACGGAGGAGAATACCGACGACGCGCCGGGGTTAAGATTGATGCTCAGGTTCGTCGTGTAGTTCGACAGGTCGTAAGTATCGACGCCGCCCCCGTCCCAGACTGTCTCATAAATGCGATTGGCCGAACCGCCGACGCCGTCGCCCGGCGCGAGCTGCCCGACGCCATTGATGAACTCCTGCCCCGTGGTCGGGCTCCAGGTGTAGACCGTGTTGCTGCTCCGGGTCGTGAAGTTCGCGCCGTACATCGTCTGCAGCGCGAGGATGTCGTTGGCCATGTAGGTCTGCGGATATCCGTAGGCCTCATTGGTGTATCCGCTCGTGGTGGAAGCGCCGACATAGCTGCGATAGCTCATGACGGTATATTCGCTGTCGTCGTGCGCGGTCGGCACTGCGACGTTGGCCGGACCACCGGTCTCCTGGCTGTGCTTGAGGCCGACGGCATGGCCAAGCTCGTGGAGCGCGGTCGTGAAATAGTAGTTGCCAAGCTTGGCGAGCGAGTAGTTGTATTGAGTCCCGAACCAGATGTCGCCGCCGGAGGCATAATTGCCGGGATAGTAGGCGTAGGAGGTCGGATTGGCCGACGGCGACTGCGCGATCATGATGTCGGCGCCGTTCGTGCCTGCGTATTGGATATTGGCGTTGGTGTAGCCGTTGATCAATCCGATGGCGTAGTTGATCGCCGCCTGCATCTGGGTCGGCGCCGAGGCGAAGCCCGACGTGGTCGGCTCGCTGCTGCCGCCGGTGTACGGATTGGCGTAGTCGCTGGACGAATCCGGGAAACTATAGGTGATCGCGCCGGACCATTTGTAGCCCGACAGCAGACCATCGATATCGGCGTTGTTGGTCTTGGTGACCGTGACTGCGGTTGCCAAAGCGAATCTCCGAAGCAGCAAGCCCCGTCCGATTCGAGGCGTTAACGCAGGATTAGCGAGACAGTTGAACGTTTGGTTTAATTGGGCAAGGGCACCCGGACTTCTTTTATAATGCGCCGTTAGCCATTAAATCCCGTACTCATACGGGCACAAGCAGGAACCTCAGTTCCATGCGGCACCCAGGATTTGCAGGGGTTTCATGACACGACGCTCATTTGCGGCCGGACTGTTTGGCGCCCTGGCAGCGCTCGCCACATTCGATCATGCGCCCTTCGGAGGACTGCTCGTGATGGTAGAAAAGGCCAACGCGGAAGACGGCAGCAAGGCCGGCCGCTCGCCCTCCATGCCAATGGCTCGCGATCCTGCCGTTGCGGTGGCCGAGGAATACGAAATCGCCCGCCGGGAAGGAACGCGGGAGGCGTTCGAACTCTTCATTGCGCGCCACGGCGATGACCCGTTGGCCGAGAAGGCGCGCGCCGAACTGAAGCGCCTGTCGCGCTGATCCCGTCACGCAGCGCAGCAAACCGCGCCAGCCATGGCATTTCGGCAGGCGGCATCCGCGCCGACCCAGACTTGTCGCAAGGTCTTACGACACTATGGTAGCCACCGCAATCTGTCCCGGAGCCCTTTCACGATGCCCTTTCCGCATGCCTCGGAAGCCCTGTCGCGCTTCACCGTGCTCGATCTGACCCGGGTCCGCTCCGGGCCGACCTGCGTGCGGCAGCTCGCGGATTGGGGCGCCAATGTCATCAAGATCGACGCGCTGACTGAGGATACCGGTGGCGAGCAGCCGGGCGGACCCAGGCGGGGTTCCGACTTCCAGAATTTGCACCGTAACAAACGGGCGATGACGCTGAACCTGAAAGACGAGCGCGGGCTCGCCGTGTTCAAGCGCCTTGCCGCGAAGGCCGACGTCGTGGTCGAGAATTTCCGCCCCGACGTGAAGAAGAAGCTCGGCATCGACTATGAGAGCCTCGCCGCGATCAACCCGCGCATCGTCTATGGCAGCATTTCCGGGTTCGGCCAGGACGGCCCCTATCACAAGCGGCCGGGCTTCGATCAGATCGCGCAGGGCATGGGCGGCCTGATGTCGATCACCGGCGCGCCGGGCGGAGGACCGATGCGGGTCGGCATTCCCGTCGCCGACCTCACGGCGGGCCTGTTCTGTGCCATGGGCATTCTCACCGCGCTGCTCGAGCGCGAGGTCTCCGGCAAGGGCCAGTGGGTGCAGACCTCGCTGCTCCAGGCCCAGATCTTCATGCTCGACTTCCAAGCCGCGCGCTGGCTGATGGAGAAGGAGGTGGCCAAGCAGGCCGGCAACAATCACCCGACCAGCATCCCGACCGGCGTGTTCAGGACCTCGGACGGCTACATCAACATCGCGACCACGGGCGGGCGAATCTGGGAGCGCTGCGCCCAGGCGATCGGCGCGCCGGAGCTCGTCAGCAATCCCGACTACGCGACGGCCCCTGCGCGCTCCAGGAACCGCGACGCGCTCAACGCCGAGATCGAGAAGCGGACCGTGACAAAGTCGACCGAGACCTGGGTCCGTGAGCTCAACGATGCCGGCGTGCCCTGCGGGCCGATCTATGCCATCGACCAGATGTTCGAGGACGCGCAGGTCAAGCATCTTGGCATCGCGCAGGACGTGCCGAACGACGAGGACCGCCACATCCGCCTGGTCGGCCAGCCTGTGACGCTGTCGCGCACGCCGAGCAAGATGGTGGCGCGGCCGCCGGAATTCGGCGAGCAGACTGACGAGGTGCTGAGGGAGTTCGGCTTCGGTGGCGACGAGATTGCCAAGCTCAGGGACGCCAAGGTGGTGTGAACGTCACGCGCCGTGCCCAACGACAAAGCCCGGCACAAGGCCGCATTCTGCTTTACGACACAACAAAACGAATCCCCAACCTAATTCACTTTTCGTCGGGCAGCCGTTTGCCTTGCTGCCGCCAACCGACGCGGCCGAACAGACCGTCGATAACAGGCCAGAACAGCAGCCCGACCGCCAGCGTCGTGATGGAGCCCACCAGGCCGTTGGACCAAAACACCTTCAAGGTCCCGCCGGAGCCGATCATGGACAGGCGGAAGGCATCCTCGGCGCGGTTGCCGAGCACGAGCGCCAGCGTGAACGGCGCCAGGGGAATGCCGATCTTCTTGAAGACGTAGCCGACGATTCCGAAGCCGAGCATCAGCCAGATGTCGAACATCGCATTCTGGATCGCATAGGCGCCGATCGCGCACGACACCACGATCATCGGCGCCACCGCGGCGAACGGCACGCGCAGGATCGAGGCGAAGATCGGCACCGTCGTCAGCACCAGCACGAGGCCGACGACGTTGCCGAGATACATCGAGGCGATCAGGCCCCAGACGAAATCCTTGTGCTCGACGAACAGCAGCGGGCCGGGATTGAGCCCCCACACCATCAACCCGCCGAGCAGGATGGCCGCGGTGCCGGATCCGGGAATGCCGAGCGCCAGCATCGGCAGCAGTGCCGAGGTGCCGGACGCGTGTGCCGCCGTCTCCGGCGCGAACACGCCCTCGATGCGACCCTTGCCGAAACCCTCGGGATTCTTGGCGAAGCGCTTGGCGAGGTTGTAGCCCATGAAGGACGCCGCGATCGCGCCGCCGGGGGTAATGCCGAGCCAGCAGCCGATGAAGGACGAGCGCAGCAGAGTCATCCAATATTTCGGCAGGTCCTTCCAGACGCTGAGCACGACGCGGAGCGAGATGCTCGCCGCATGCCCGCGCAGCGCCAGCCGTTCCTCCATCGTCAGCAGGATTTCGCTGATGCCGAACAGGCCGATGACCGCGACCAGGAAGTTGATGCCGCGCAAAAGCTCGGCCGAGCCGAAGGTCATGCGCAGATTGCCCGAGACCGTATCCATACCGACCCCGGCGAGCAGGAGACCCAGCGACATCGAGATGACGGTCTTGTGCTTGGCTTCGCGCCCGAGGCCGACGAAGGAGCAGAAGGTCAATAGATACACCGCAAAGAACTCGGGCGGGCCGAACTTCAGCGCAAAGGACGAGATCATTGGCGCGAGGAAGGTGATCAAGAGCACCGCGACCAGCGAGCCGATGAAGGAGGACGTGAACGCCGCGGTCAGCGCCTCCGCTGCCCTTCCCTGCTGCGCCATCGGATAGCCGTCGAAGGTGGTTGCGACCGACCAGGCCTCGCCGGGAATGTTGAACAGGATCGAGGTGATCGCGCCGCCGAACAGCGCGCCCCAGTAGATGCAGGACAGCATCACGATCGCCGAGGTCGGATCCATCGTGAAGGTGAGCGGCAACAGGATCGCAACGCCGTTAGGGCCGCCGAGCCCCGGCAGCACGCCGACGAAGATGCCGAGCACCAGCCCGACCAGCATCAGCACAACTGTCTTCCACGTCAGCAGGACCGCGAAGCCGTGAATCAGGAGACCAAACGCTTCCATCGCGATCCGCCCTAGCGCCCGACGGCCGCTTCGAGCGGCCCTTTCGGCATGATGACGTCGAAGGCGATGTCGAAGGTGACGAACATGATCGCCGTGAACACGAAGGCGGTGAGCAGCGACTTCCACAGCGCGATCTTGCCGACGAAGCGCATGAAGCCGGAGATCAGGAGGAAGCTCGCGACATAGAGGCCGAGGAATTGGGTCACCAGGCAGAACAGCAGCGTCGGCACGAACACTGCCGTCACGCGGCGGGCTTGCGCCCGCGTGACAAAGGTCTCGCGCGCCGCGCGGTGCGCGAGGAGCGCGACGATCAGGCCGTAGAGGCTGCCGCCGCCGAGGATCACGCAGAGATAGAACGGGAAATAGCCGGGCTCGGGCCCTGTCGCATCCCAGGCCGCACCAGTGCGCCAATTGTCGTAGCCGAGCGTGACGGCAAGGGCCAGCAGCATGAGGCAGACGACGATCTCGATCGTGCCGGAGGAAACGACGGAGGGGGAGTCGTCCTCAGGCGCGGTCGGATCCTCGACGACGATTTCAAGATCGGTTTGGGACATTACTGTCACGGACGGAGTGCGTTCAATTCCCCCTCTCCCCGCTTGCGGGCAGAGGGTCGGTGAGGGAGTCTCCGCGGAGCCAATGAGAGTTACTCTCGCGGAGAGTCCCCCTCACCCGGATCGCGCCTTCGATGCAAATCCGACCTCTCCCCGCAAGCGGGGCGAGGTGACAAGCAGCTACTTCGCGACGAATCCGGCTTCCGTCATCAGCGCCTTGTTGATGGCATCGTCCTCCTCGAGGAACTGCACCATGTCCTTGCCGGTGAGGAAGATCGGCTTCAGGGCCTGCTTCTCCATATAATCCTTGTACTCGGCAGTCTGTGTCACCTTGTGGAAGAGATCGACATAGAACGCCTGCTGCTCCGGGGTGACCTTGCCGGGCAGGAACATCGCGCGCAGCATCAGGTACTGGACGTCGACGCCCTCCTCCTTGCAGGTCGGGATGTCGGCCCAGGACTGCGTCTCGGTCACCTTGGTGGTGTAGGCGATGCGCTCCTTGTCGAACACGCAGAGCGGACGCACCTGGCCCGCGCGCCAGACTTCGAGATTTTCGGAGGGGTTGTTGACATTGGCTTCGGTGTGGTTGCCGACCAACTGGGTCGCCGCCTCGCCGCCGGACTTGTAAGGCAAATAGGAGAATTTCGCGCCGGTCTTCTGCTCGAGAAAAACGGTCAGCACGTGATCCTCACGCTTGGAGCCGGTGCCGCCCATCTTGAACGGCGAGCTAGCCGCCTTCGCGGCTGCGACGAACTCCTTCACAGTCTTGGGACCTGCGCTGTTGTCCCACAGCACGAATTGGTCGAGCGCGATGACTGAGACCGGGGTCAGCTCGCGCCAGTTGAAGGGGATCTTCGCCGACAGCGGCAGCATGTAGATCAGCGAATAGGCGATCAGCACCTTGTTCGGATCGCCCTCGCTGGACTTCATGTACATCAGCGCTTCCGCGCCCGATGCGCCGCCCTTGAGCGAGACGACCATCGGCTGCTTCATCAGATTGTTCTTCTGGATCGCAGCCTGCATCATCCGCGCCATTTGGTCGGAGGCGCCACCCGCGCCCGCCGCGACCACGATCTCGACTGGCTTAGCCGGTTCCCAGCCGGCGAAGGCCGGCGTGCTCAACAACAGCGCCGTCGCAGCGCCAACGGCCTTTACTGGAATTCGCACGAGTTTCATCCCCTGATGTTTTTTGTTGTAGTGCGGAAAAGTTCTATCCTTGCATTGTGCGGAGTAATACCGACGAGTTCAAGCAGGCGGGCAATTCAGCGCATATGACTTTCGACTGACGAAGCCGAAAGCTCATGAGACTTTACCTGCCCTTCCAGTTCGGCGTACGCTTGTTGAGGAAGGCGTCCATGCCCTCGCGGAAATCCTCGCTCATATAGGCCTTCAGGATAAGGTCCTCGCCCTCTTCGCGCGACAGCGTGCGGCGGATACGGCGCACCGCTTCCTTGGTCGCTTCCAGCGTCAGCGGCGCGTGGCTGGCGACGAGCTTCGCCGTCTCGTCGGCGCGGCGCTGCAACGTCTCGACGTCGGGCACGACCTCGTTGAGCAGGCCGAGCGCGAGGGCTTCCGGCGCCTCGACGAGGCGCGCCTTGAAGATCAAATCCTTGGTGCGGGCGGGACCAACCAGCGCGACGACGCGGCTGATGTTCGACATCGACAGGCAATTGCCGAGCGTGCGCGCGATCGGAAAGCCGATCCGCGTCGTCTCGGTGCCGATGCGGAGATCGCAGCAGGCCGCGATCCCGGCGCCGCCGCCGGTGCAAGCTCCCGCGATCGCAGCGATCACGGGCACGCGGCACTGCTCGAGCGTGCCGAGCACGCGGTCGATGCGGGCCTCGTAGTCGAGCGCGTCCTGCGCGGACTTGAAGGCGCGGAACTGCGAGATATCGGTACCGGAGGCAAACGCCTTGTCGCCCGCGCCGGTCAGGATCAAGGCCTTGATCGAACGATCGGCGTTGATCTTCTGGCAGATCTCCGCCATGCGGTCATACATGGCGAAGGTCATGGCGTTGCGTGCCTGCGGGCGGTTGAAGGTGATCCGCGCGATGCCGTCCTGGACGGAGTAGAGCAGGTCTTCGTTGGCAGTTGGTGCGTTCATCGCGCTCACTTCTTCTTCAGGTTGGATGGATCAAGCCACCTGGGCCTTTGCCATCGGCACCATTTCGCGCCCCTTCAGGACGTCCATGGCCGCCAGGACGCCGCCGCTCCGGTGCGGGATCTTTGCAAGATCGAGGCCCATCTCGACGCCGGCGAGCGTGCCCATCAGCATCAGATCGTTGAAATGGCCGATATGGCCGATGCGGAACACCTTGCCCTTGATCTTGTTCAGTCCGGTGCCGAGCGACATGTCGAAGTTCTCCAGCACCACCTTGCGGAAGGCGTCGGCGTCGTGTCCTTCCGGCACGCGAACGCCGGTCAGCGCCGGCGAATGCGCGACAGGGTCGGCGCACTGCGTCTCAAGGCCCCAAACCTTGACCGCGGCCCGCGTCGCCGCGCTGTGACGCTTGTGGCGGCTCCAGACGTTCTCCAGCCCCTCCTCTTCCAGCATCTTGACTGCTTCGCGCAGGCCGTAGAGCAGGTTGGTTGCCGGCGTATAGGGGAAGGTGCCGAGCTTGTTGAAGCTGATGACCTCCTGCCAGTCCCAGTAGGAGCGCATGCCGGCGTTGGCCTTCGCCACCGCGAGCGCTTTCTCCGAGACGGCGTTGAAGCCGAGCCCCGGCGGCAGCATCAGACCCTTCTGCGAGCCGGCGACGGAGACGTCGATGCCCCAGGCATCGTGCTCGTATTCCATCGAGCCGAGGCCGGAGATGGTGTCGACCATCAGCAGCGCCGGATGTTTTGTGCGGTCGAGAATCTTGCGCACGTCGAGCGGCGGCGTCGCGCAGCCGGTCGACGTCTCGTTGTGCACGACACAGACCGCCTTGATCGCGTGCTGCTTGTCAGCGGCAAGACGCTTCTCGATCTCGGCGAGATCGGCGCCATGACGCCAGTCGCTCGGAATGAAGTCGACGTCGAGCTTGAACTTGTCGGCGATGCCGCGCCACAGCACGGCGAACTGGCCGGTCTCGCACATCAAAACCTTGTCGCCGGGCGCGAACACGTTGACCATCGCCGCTTCCCAGGCGCCGGTGCCGGACGAGGGGAAGATGATCACGGGTTGCTGGGTGCGAAACACCCGCTGCATCGAGGCGAGGACCGCAAAACCGAGCTCGGCGAACTCCGGACCGCGATGGTCCAGGGTCGGCATGTCCATCGCGCGCAGCACCCGGTCGGGCACATTGGTCGGTCCTGGAATCTGTAAGAAATGCCTTCCAGTATGCACGGTCATCGGCGTCCTTCCCGGTCTAGCCTTGGTTGGTGGGCGCCGAATAGCACCATTTGACCGGCTTGTCCCCTCCTCCAAGAGGGTCCGTCCGTGCATAACGGGCCGACCTGCCCTCGGATACCATCCTCTTTCACCGCGACCACTTTACGTGCCGACGACCTTCAGATGCGGCGATGCATTGCCCTGCGGGCGCTGCTCCAAGAGCTTCATCGCGACTTCGACGCCGCCGGCGCGATGCGGCACGCCCGCAACCGACAAGCCCATCTCGACGCCGGTGAGCGCGCCGAGCAGCGTCAGGGCGTTGCATTCGCCGAGATGGCCGATGCGGAAGACCTTTCCGGCGACCTTCGACAGGCCGGAGCCGAGCGACATGTTGTAATTGTCGAGCACCACTTTCCGGAACTGGTCGGCATCATGTCCCGGCGGCATCAGCACGGCCGTGAGCACCGGCGAGTACTCGGCCGGCTCCTGGCAGAGGATCTCAAGGCCCCAGTGCTTGACGGCAGCGCGCGTCGCAGCAGCCATCCGCTGGTGGCGAGCGAACACGTTGTCGAGGCCCTCTTCGAGCAGCATCGCGATCGCCTCGCGCAGGCCGTAGAGCAGATTGGTCGCCGGCGTGTAGGGGAAGAAGCCTTTCGCGTTGGGCTTGAGCATCTCCTCCCAGTCGAAATAGGAGCGCGGCATCCTGTTGGTCTTTGACGCAGCACGGGCCTTTTCCGAGATCGCGTTGAAGCCGAGACCGGGCGGCAGCATAAATCCCTTCTGCGAGCAGCTGACGCTGACATCGACCTTCCACTCGTCGTGGCGGTAGTCGACCGAGCCGAGCGAGGAGATGGTGTCGACCATCAAGAGCGCCGGATGCGAGGCGCGATCGATCGCGGCGCGGATCTCGGCGATGCGGCTGGTCGCACCGGTCGATGTCTCGTTGTGCACGACCATGACGGCCTTGATCGCATGCGCGGTGTCATCGGTGAGCCTGGCCTCGATCACGGCGGGATCGGCGCCGCGGCGCCAGTCGCCCGGAACGAAATCGACGTCGATGCCGAAGCGCCCGGCCATCTGCCGCCACAGCGTGGCGAAATGGCCGGACTCGACCATCAGCACCTTGTCGCCCGGCGACAGCGTGTTGACGATCGCGGCCTCCCAGGCGCCGGTCCCCGACGAGGGGAAGATCACGACGGGAGCTTTGGTCTGGAAAATCTTCTGACTGCCTTCAAGCACGCCCTGGCCGAGCTCGGCGAATTCAGCGCTGCGGTGGTCGATGACGGGCATGTCCATCGCGCGCAGCACGCGCTCGGGGACCGGGCTCGGGCCTGGAATCTGGAGGAAATGGCGTCCCTGATGCATGGAAACCTCCCGGTCGGCGGGCTCTCGACGGCCCCCGTCGGCTACTTTGCATTCATTCTTTGTCCTTTCAATCGAATTTTGGTATTCGATTGTGACCGTCGACGCGACGGAACAGGCAAACTACTGTGCTGCAAATGAAATCCACGATTCCCGACACCGGGGTTCCGATTACCCCGCCCAGCCTAAATGGCGGCGATCGCCAGGAGGCCTCGCTTCATGGCGAGATCCTGCTGCGGCTGCGCGATTACGTGGTCGAGGGCAACATTCCGGAAGGCGGTCGCGTTCCCGAGCGGCAGCTTTGCGAGATGCTCGGAATCTCCCGCACGCCCCTGCGCGAAGCCTTGAAAGTGCTCGCTGCCGAGGGGCTGATCGAACTTTTGCCCAACCGCGGCGCGCGGGTGCGCCAGCTCAGCCAGCGCGACCTCGAGGAGCTGTTCGACGTGATGGCAGGACTGGAGAGCCTCGCCGGGCGTCTCGCCTGCGAAGCCATTACCGACGCGGAGATCACCGCGATCGAGCAGCTGCATTACGAGATGTACGGCCGCTATCTGCATCGCGACATGCACGGCTATTTCCAGGCCAACCAGCGCATCCATGAGAGCATCGTCGCGGCCGCGCGCAACGAGACGCTGAAGGCGGCTTACGCCAACTTCGCCGGCCGGATCCGGCGCATCCGCTACTCCGCCAATTTCGCCCGCAAGCGGCAGCGCTGGGCGGAGGCCATGCGCGAGCACGAGGCCATTCTCGATGCGCTGCGCCGCCGCGCCGCGAGCGAGCTCAGCGACATCCTGTTCCAGCACCTGCGCAACAAGCGGGCGGCCGCGATCGAGCACTTGACCGAACCCCGAGAGGACGCGCCGGTCTCGTCCTGAAGACGGCCGGGTTGCTCATTTTGAATTCACAATATAATCGAACACGAAACATAGTGAATAACTCAGCAAGGCTGGGCCACCTCGCTGGATCGGTCCGGGATCAGGGATGACAAACGCTTCCTCGCTGGAACGGCGCCTGCGCGCGGAAATGACCGGGGACGTCCTGTTCGACGGTTTCAGCCGCGGCCGCTACGCGACCGACGCCTCGTTCTACCAGATCATGCCCGCCGGCGTGGTCGTGCCCAAGACCATGGATGAGGCCTTCCTATCGCTTGCCATTGCCCGGGACGAGGGACACAAGGTCACCCCGCGCGGCGGCGGCACCTCGCAATGCGGCCAAACCGTCAATGATGGGCTCGTGGTCGACCTCTCCAAGCATCTGAACCGGATCCTGTCGCTCGACGTCGAGAGTCGCACCTGCGTGGTCGAACCCGGCATCGTGCTGGACGATCTCAACCGCGCGCTTAGAAAGCATGGCCTGTGGTTTCCCGTGGACGTCTCCACAGCCTCCCGCGCCACCATCGGCGGCATGGCCGGCAACAATTCGTGCGGCGGCCGTAGCTTGCGCTATGGCACCATGCGCGACAACACGCTGTCGATGGAGGCCGCCCTTGCCGACGGCACGCTGAGCCACTTCGGCGAGGTCTCACGCGATCTCTCCGATGTCGAGGCCGGCGACAGCACACGGGCCCTGTTCCGCGACATGCTCGATCTCGGCGCGCGCGAAGCCGAGGAGATCGCGGCGCGGTTTCC
Organism: Bradyrhizobium sp. 137; assembly: GCF_023074095.1. NCBI lineage: Bacteria > Pseudomonadati > Pseudomonadota > Alphaproteobacteria > Hyphomicrobiales > Nitrobacteraceae > Bradyrhizobium > Bradyrhizobium sp. 137. Next base: position 21,710 of record NZ_JADPKU010000127.1, on the reverse strand, counting down.
CAAAGTGCAGCGCCGCGTCGGCGGCTATAATCTCGATGCGCTAGTGCCGCGCAACGCGCCGAACAACATGGCGCATCTGTTGGTGGGCTCGGAGGGCACCCTCGCCTTCACCACCAAGGTTGAGCTGAAGCTGTGGCCTGTGATCCGCAACAAGGCGCTCGGCGTCTGCCATTTCGGCAGTTTCTACGAAGCGATGGACGCGACCCAGCATCTGGTCAAGCTCAAGCCGATCGCGGTCGAACTGGTCGACCGCACCATGATCGCGCTCGGCCGCGACATCGCGATGTTCGCACCCGTCATCTCCGCAGCCATCAAGGGCGATCCGGATGCCGTGCTGGTAGTCGAGTTCGCCGAGGAAGACCAGGCGGATAACCTCATCCGCCTCAAGCAGCTCGGTGAGCTCATGGCTGATCTCGGCTTCGGCTGGAACAACGACAAGCGCAAATGGGGCGGAGTGGTCGAGATCACGGAGCCGGCACTCCAGAGCGGCATCGCCGATTTCCGCGCCGCCGGCCTCAACGTCATGATGTCGATGAAGCAGGAGGGCAAGCCGGTCTCCTTCGTCGAGGACTGCGCCGTGCCGCTGCCACACCTCGCCGACTACACCGCACGGCTGAACGAGGTGTTTGCCAAGCATGGCACCAGCGGCACTATGTATGCGCATGCATCCGAAGGCTGCCTGCATGTGCGGCCCGTGCTGAATCTCAAGTTGGAGAAGGACGTCAAGGCGATGCGCGCCATCGCCGAAGAGGCGTTTGCGCTGGTGCGCGAATACAAGGGCTCGCATTCCGGCGAGCATGGCGACGGCCTGGTGCGCTCCGAATTCCACGAGACCATGTTCGGTGAACGCCTCGTCGCCGACTTCAAGGACGTGAAGCAGCGCTTCGATCCCGACGGCGTTCTCAATCCCGGCAAGATCGTCGATGCGCCCAGGATGGACGACCGCTCGCTGTTCCGCTACCGGCCCGACTATCGGGTCGGCGAGCTGAAGACGAGGCTCGACTGGTCCGCCTATCCCGGCGCCGGCGGTGGTTTCCAGGGCGCGGTCGAGATGTGCAACAACAACGGCGCCTGCCGCAAGCTCGAGGGCGGCGTGATGTGCCCGTCCTACCGCGCGACGCGCAACGAGAAGGACGTCACGCGGGGCCGCGCCAATACGTTGCGGCTCGCGATCTCCGGCCAGCTCGGCCCCAATGCGCTCTCCTCCGACGAGATGATGGAAACGCTAAAACTCTGCGTCTCCTGCAAGGCCTGCCGCCACGAATGCCCGACCGGCGTCGACATGGCCAAGATGAAAATCGAAGTGCTGGCCGCGCGCGTGGAGTCCCATGGCCTCACGTTGCGCGACCGCTTGGTCGGCTACCTCCCGCGCTATGCCGGCCTTGCATCCCGTTTCGCGCTGCTGGCGAATTTGCGCAACAGCAGCCCGCTCTTGCGAAAACTGTTCGAGCGCTTTGCCGGCATCAGCGCGCGCCGTGCCCTGCCCGCCTTCCGCAACGATGTGTTCGTGCCGCCGGCTGACAGCGTGGGACCGGAGAGCGGCCGCGAAGTGGTTCTGTTCGCCGATACGTTCAACCGCATCTATGAGCGCGAAAATCTCGACGCAGCGCTGCGCGTACTCGTGGCCGGCGGCTATCGCGTGCATCTGCCGAAGCCGTCGAGCGGCAGTCGCGCGCCGTGCTGCGGCCGCACGTTCCTGTCAGCCGGCCTCGTCGACGAGGCCAAGGCCGAGCTCGATCGTCTCGTGGCCACCTTCGCGCCCTTCGCCGCGCGCGGCGTGCCGATCATAGGTCTAGAGCCGAGCTGCCTCTTGACGCTCCGCGATGAGCTAGCCTCGCTACGCAAGGACAACGACGCCAAGGCGGTCGGTGCCCACGCGTTGACCTTCGAGGAATTTCTGGTGCGCGAGGCCGAGGCCGGGCGGCTGCAACTGCCGCTCGGTAACCTGGCCGACAAAGCCATTGTGCACGGCCATTGCCACCAAAAATCCTTCGGCGCCTTCAAGCCGGTCGAGCAGGTGCTGCGCCTCGTCCCCGGCCTTGAGGTCGAGACCATCGAATCGAGCTGCTGCGGCATGGCCGGCGCGTTCGGCTACGGTGCCGACACTTACGATGCCTCGATCGGGATGGCCGAGCTGTCACTGCTGCCGGCCGTGCGGCGCGCGGACCAGACTACGCTGGTCGTCGCCGACGGCACCTCCTGCCGGCACCAGATCCACGACGGTGCCGGGCGCGAGGCCCTTCACGTCGCGCGGGTGCTGGCCATGAGCCTCGATCGCGCCGGACCCAATTCCAGTTCTCCAGCTACAAAGGAAACCAGCCATGGCTGACCTCACCCTCGACACCGCCCGCAAAATTCTCGACGCCGCCTTCGCGAAGGCCGGCGAGCTCAAGCTGAAGCCGCTGGTCGTCACCATCCTGGACGCGCGCGGCGTGCTCAAGCTCGCCGCCGCGCAAGACGGCACCAGCCTGATGCGCGGCGAGATCGCGCACGGCAAGGCCTATGGTGCGCTCGCGATGGGGATGGGTTCGCGCGCCTTATTCCAACGCGCGCAGGAGCAGGCCTTTTTTATCGACGCGGTGAACACGATCGCCAAGGGCGCGTTGGTGCCGGTCCCCGGCGGCGTGCTGATCATGGATGGCACGACGCTTTTCGGCGCCGTCGGTGTCTCCGGCGACACCTCCGACAATGACGAGGCCTGCGCGGTCGCGGGCATCCAGGCGGCGGGGTTGAAGGCGAATGCAGGCTAGGACTCACCAGCCGAATGACAAAAGAAGACAGCTAATCCGGATGCTGGTCGCTGATCCCTACCGATGCGATCCGAGAGACCGGCTGTGACGTTCTCGACGAGACGGTGGGGCTTGAGCATGGCTGTTCGCCGTCGCGCCTACAAGGCAGCTTCGACTGATCATGCTCAATGCCTGCCGCGACGACCTTTCGCCAAGACCATGAAACGGGCTATCGCCTCGCGCGATCGGACTGGAACGCATCCTCGCAGCTGGCTCTATCAACTTTCAACAAGCCGCTGGCACGAAGTTCGACGCTAAAGTTTAAGCTCGCGACCGTCGATGCGTTGGACGCGAAGGCCTGATCAGGCCGCGCTTGCCCGCTTGCCTCGTGGTCATGGTTTCAGGGCAGACGCAGTTGCCAAGGTGAAGATCGCATGTCGCTGGACATTGAAAAAAATGGGCGGAGCGAGCGGATTTAAACCTCCGCCCCCTGCGTCCCGAACGCAGTAGATATCTTCTAAGTTATTGATCTTTCTTGGTATGGGGCTGGATCGGTCGCATTCTGTTCACGGTCATTTCACACAATTCGTTGCGAATTCGTTGCGGCGTCCTAGACGAGAACGGGGCTTGCGGGAGATCTGAGATAGTTGGATGCGGGCTAGCTCCTGGCCGCCGGCAACGCGGCCCCTTTCCAAATCCTAGCTTCCAAATGAACAGCCGAGTGGAGCGCTAAGTCCAGGAACTCCGCACCAACGTCTGGCTTGAGCGAACGCCAGAATGGCGGAATCAAAATCAGTTCGATTATCTAATGATTTCAAGTCGCATTTGGAAGAAACGGGCCAATTCGCCTCTAGTAATATCAATTGCTTAGCAGGCATTTCCAAATAAGCACGCGCCTCTCCTAGCGAGGAGCTTAGCCGACTACATGCTGCTGGCGTGAAAGCGTCCACCGTCAGCACATCGACCTTTAGGTCGTGTGGACAGTTACCTTAACCAGAGCAGAGTTGCCGCGATAGCCGATTGGAGCCAAACATTCTAGGCGAGGAGCAAGAACGAACCCGGCAGGCGGCATGAACTCGAGATGGCTGCCGGAGAGTGTGGCAGTGTATTCGGGAGCCCGTTTTGGATGGTGTGCTGAAGCTGACGACGTTCCAAACGCATGCCTGCGGTTCGCCGTAGTGGCCGAGCGATGGGTCGACTTCTTCGAGACCAAGATGTCGAGTACCTCCCAACACCCCGAATGGGTGCAGTCAGTCAGCCGCCGCCCAATTCCTCCAACCCTGATCGCCTGGCTGTTCGTGTGATGGTGCAACTGCCGTGATCATTTCGGGTGGGCTGTACTGCCGATTCAATGCGCTAGTCTCCAATCACCATCTCGATCAACTTGGCAATTTTTTCGCGCGTGAGATCTCCCGAATTGGAGATATACGGTTCCACGTCGGGCGCGTAAACGTAGGGAACGCCCTTGGCAGTCCGGCTATCTCCGATTCGAGTCACGACGATGTTTCCGTAGGCGGTCGTGATGCTGGTCGGCGCGCCGTTGCCGATGGTGAAGGACACCCCGACTGGCCTGTGGTCATTCATCTCGATCTGAGACGCAAAGGAGAACTGAGCATCGCCCAGGTGACGCTTCAACTCCGAAAGAAACGGAATAACTTCCCGCTCCAGAGCGAGTTTGCAATACTCAACATCGGCTTCCCTCTTGTCGGCGTTGTCGGCAGCAATGCCGCTTTGTCGTTGCTTTTCGGCCAGTGCGGCAGCGATCTTGCCTCGAAATTTGTGAGCTAGTTCCTCGGCATTCATTTGCTATTCCAATCTCGGCTAAGCGTTGCCAACCCATTGAGCGCGGTGACTGTGGCTTAGAAGCGTCTCCGCTGCACCGCTTCTTGGAGCACCGATCGAGTGCGTAGATCGAAACGGGTGAATTTACCGGGAGCGAGGCGGATGGGCTTGAGGTCGGGATCCGCAATGCTCTAGACTAGAAGAAAACTTCTAGCGCGTTTTGAACAAGGCGTCGTTTTCGGTGCGCCACTTTTGGTCGGATAACCACTTGTAGTCCTGATCTGGCATGAGGGGCACGGTTTTCATGACCTCTTTGGTGACCGGGAGATAGAAGCTCGCACGGTCTTGCGAAACCATGATAGACCGGATTGGAACGACGATACTGTCCTTTCCGGCCGTGAAAAATCCTCCTGAGGCCACCACCGCGTAATCACGTCCGTCTTTCGTCCCGAACACGATGTTCCTGACTTCGCCGACGATTTTGTCGTCCGAACTGCGGACTTCCGCGCCGATCATCTCATCAGTCCTCAGGCCGGGGGCAAGTTCATCGATCCTTAAGAGTGGTTTCGCGTCTTTTTTGCTGCGATTGCCGAGGACAGCCCCGCGCTTCATCTTCGGCTCGCTGGCGGCGATTTGCTTGTCTGCCTCTTCTTCGTCGTTGTCGCCCAGCGATCCCATCGGAGGGCCTGCGATCAGTTCGCGGATATTGGCGAGGAGTCGCTCACAATCCTCATGACGCCCATAAGACCGAAGCGTCATCGCGGCATCTCGGAGACTGCGAAGATCCCGCACGTACTGGCTGTTGGCAGGACCGCGAAAACGCGGGTTTTGTTGGACCGCTTCTTCTAATTTCGCGTCGGCAATTTCGCATTCTGCCTGAGCTGCCGAGATACCAATTAGTCCGATGGCAGCGGCTATAGCGATGGTCTTAGAGGTGATCATAAGTATCTTCCAAAAAAGAGGCCTAGGAGTCCGCAAAATTTTCGTCCACCTGAAGCTCTACAAACGGCAGGCCGCTTGGAGGTCTGCATCGACGAGATGTCCGCCAAGATGGAGGCCGTGCGCTCAGGCCCGATGGCCACGCGAGTGCGACGGCGGATAGGCCGCCTGCGCGTCTGACTGAAGTTGCTCGATCGCACGGTGCCAGTATTCGTCTGCTCTCCCTTCCTGTCGCCCCTCCAGCTCCCAGAGATGATGTGCTCGCTCCCGTATGCGGCGTTCCAAGTTGTCGGCCTGGTGCCGTTCGTTGATTTTTGGTTCGTCGGACATGCAGCTTAACCTTTGGTTTTGCTGGGCTCGATGACGGCGCAACGAGCCCTACTGGGGCGGCGAGATGCGCCGCGTATTAAGAATGAACAGACCGGTGAAGAAGACGAGATCTCACACGGGGGCGCTAACTGAACTGAGCGGCACATCCAACGCATAGGTAAATCCGGATGGCTCGTAAGCGAGCTGCACTCGGCCATTCAGCTGCTGGCCGAGAGACTCCATCATGCGGGTCCCGAAGCTTCGGCGTGTCGGAGGCTGGACTATCGGCCCACCTCGTTCGGTCCATACAAGTTTTAACCGTCCGTTCTGCGCGTCTACGGTCCACGCCACTTCGACATGCCCCTCCGGCACCGACAGCGCACCAAACTTGATGGTATTCGTGCACAATTCGTTGAAGGTCATTGCCAGCGCGATGACGGCGCCGGCAGCTATTTTGATGTCCGGCCCATTGAAGTGGAATCGTCTGGCACCATGGCCGTCATATGGCTCGGTGGCGCTGCTGAAAGTATGGGTTAGACTGGCACTTGACCAGCTTACCTGCATCAGCAGATCGTGGGCACGCCCCAGCGCGGTCAACCGGCTCTCCATTGCCTTTTGTCCCTGCTCGACGCTGGTCGCCGTCCGAAAGCTCTGGGACGCAATTGCGCTTACGGTTGCCAGTGAATTCTTGATGCGATGATGGAGTTCGCCAATAATCAGCTTCTGCAACTTATCGGACGCCTCGCGCTCCTTTGCCTCGACCCCGGCTTGCTCCAGCAATGCCTTGGCGTCCACCGCGGCTTGGTCGAGCAACAGACGAAGGCTCTCGTTTTCGGCGGACATCGCCGACGCGGCATCTGGCACCGCGCTTGTCGTTGGAACAATCTTCAATGCGCCAAACCCCACCATTCCCTGAAGTTCCGCGATCAACTGTTCCACGTGGAGAGGCTTGCCAAAAAACCTGCTGTCTTCCGGCGTATCCGTACCCGATGGTTTCACCTCACCCGAGACGAGAATGATCTTGATGGTCGGCCATCGCTCATGCACTGCATGCGCCAGCTTCAAGCCGTCTATGCTTCCGGGCATCTGAATGTCAGTGAGCAGCAAAGATATGTCGGAGCGAGTTTCCAGGATGGAAATAGCCTCATCGGCATTGACAGCCTCAACGGGGTGAAAACCGGCATCCTCGACGATGTCCACCGCGCGCATACGCAAAATCATCTCGTCTTCGACAACCAGAACGTTGGGGACTTGGGTCGGGTCTATGGTCATCGGTTTCTCCAAAATGGAAAGCAGATCCGGCCGCGGTGTCGCCGCCCCCGCATCCGCGCCGCGTGAGCTTTGATTGGTCGGGAGTAGCTCGACAAGTTTCAGCGGCCGCTGGATACGAGGCGGACCTGCAGCACTGGCGGACCGGATCCTTGGCTGCGCAAGCAAGGCGAGGTAAAGTTTGGCCAGACCTGAGTTGAGCACATTGTTGCCCGGAGCCTGTCCCCTTGGGCCAACGCGGCAGTTTCACGCGCTTCCACCGTAAGGGCGGATCCCGGCAACGCCAGGACGATGGTGGCCAGTATTGCAGAGAGGACTACAGCCCCCACAAATTTTAGCATTAATGCTCCTGTCGCTCCCTCACTCAAGGGAACATGCAGACAACAACCACCATTAGAATTTGTTCCTCTAATGCAACTTATAAGTTATTAAACGTCATCTGTTATGCAGCACGTTTTCGTTTCACAGCAGCAAGAGTAGCTGAGAGCTTGTTCAACGCGTACGCCAGCGAAATTACGGCTGCGCAAGTCGCCTCTCAGGTTGCAAAGGCTCATTGAGACGCTCTGACCGTCGCATCGAGGCTCGCGGAGACGCGTTTCAGGATGCCGCTGCGTAAGCGCAAACTGCAAGGGCCGTCTTCCGGCGACGCGGTCCTCAATCTTCTCCGGGAGCGACACCGGACTAGCCTTCAAGGACGTGCCCCAAAGCTTTGAGCGGACGCACGCGATCGCTAACGATCTTGAGGATGGCCAGCATCGGAACGGCCAGGATCGCTCCGGGCACCCCCCACATCCAGAACCAGAACACCAGCGAGAGGATGACTAGCACCGGGTTCAGGGTGAAGCGCCGGGCAAGCAGCATGGGAGTCAGGGTTTCGCCTTCGGCGAGGTGGATGCCGAAGTAGAGGGCCGGAGGCAGCAGCGCCCACCACAAGCTATCGAAGCTCAACATGCCGGCCAGGAGGAAGATGACGGTCCCGAACAGCGGTCCTAGAATTGGAACGTAGTTGAGCAGGAAGGCCGCGGCTCCCCACAGCAAGGGGTCTCCAAGTCCGCAGAAATACATCGCAACGGCCGTTGCAATTCCCACTGCAGCATTCATGGCGGTGATTGTAAGAAGATAGGCAGATATGTCCGCTTCGATCTGCTGAGAGATGTCCACCGCCTGCCTCTTGTCGCCGAAGTTCGGCAAGACCTCGACGATGCGTCGCAGAAAAATGTCTCCGGCAACCAGAAGAAAATAGAGCACCAGAACGGTCGTAAACAGGCCATCGATAACAGCCCGCGTTCCAGCGAATAGCGCGCCGGTAAGGCCGAGATCGTTACGGACCGCAACGGTGGCGCCCTTCTTCTCGGGAGCGTCAGCGACGTGCTCGGCCTGCTGGATGACTTTCTGCAGCGCTTCGATCGGGCGCTTCAGAACGACCAGGTGAGTTTCGAGGCGAGGCAAGCCCTCTGGCAATTTCTCCGCCCAAGTCGCGGCAGGTAGCGACAAGGCTGCCACAAAACCCACGAGGGCTCCCATGACCATCAAGATCGCCAAGAGCGCTCCGATGGCACGGGGAAGACCGATACGCTCGAGCAGACGGACGGCGGGTTGCAGAATGAGCTGCAACACGAAGGCGAGCACCACGGGCAGTATGATTGAGCTTGCCACATGGACGGCTGTCAGCACGGCTAGTGTTAACAGACTACCGAGAAAGAACGTCTGCGGACTGGACGGCAGCGGCATGTCCGTATCGTCGGCCGCCTGCGGTGGCGAGGCAGCAGGTTGCGGCACGCCGACATTCGGCCCTGGCGACGAGGGGAGTTCGTGCGGCAACTTTGACAGTGAGACCACGACGCTTTCTCCATCGCGATATTGGGCTTGTCACCCCGACCAACTGAGGCAGCTTCAAACGGCCGGGAAGGCGATGCCGCTTCAGGCCTCTAGTCACATAAGCTAATCGGCCCGGCTTCACGGTTCGGTCACAGCGGGCCTGTTCGCCAATTGGAGACAAGAAAGCACACGTTCCCTGTGGGAGCTTTCCTAGGCTCTGGCAAACCTGCGTGGCGCGTTTCCGCCGATGTCTGTCTCTGCAGCAGCCTCGTCGATGGCCGCCATCAACTGCACCGTGGCAGACTGCTGGATCATGTGCCCTGCACCGGCGATACGGTGCAACTTGCTATGAGTGACTTCACCGTGCAGCCTAACCGATTGCTTGTTGATATCGATGAGACGATCCTCATCGCCGGCAATGATGATGGTGGGCATCTTGAGGTGGTCGTAGGTCTTCGCCGACTTGAATGCGGCGGGTATCATCAACGTCGCCTCCGCCGCGCTGGCGCGCATCTGCGAGGGTCGCAACACCAACTCCTTGGGGAAGCCGGCGAACTTGTCTGGGACTGGCGACGGGCCGAACATCTTGCGCAACATGGAAGGCCATAGGAGGCGGCCCGAGATCGGCGAGATGGTGTGACTGACGGCATCGCCGATCCAAGGTGTCGCAGACATCGAAGATGCCGCCGCGTCAACACGGACCGTTGGAAAATAGTAACCCGACGCCAGCACCAAGGCTTCGACAAATGATGGATGTCTTGTCGCCAGCGCAAGAGCAACCGCCGCACCCCATGAGTGTCCAAGCACGATCGCACGCTGGACGCTCAGCCGATCAAGCGCTTTTCTGAACAGATCTGCCTGTGCTTCCGGGGTCCAGATCACGTTTCTTGGCCGCGAGCTGTGTCCAAATCCAGGGCGGTCAAATACGATCACCCGAAACCTGTTGGCCGCGAGCTCGATCAGGCCGCTTGATTCGAAATCCTGGATCATGCTGCCGTTGCCGTGCAGGAGCACAAGCGGACGCCCATTGCCGCGTTCCACGTAGTGCAACCGGACGCCATCGATCTCCAAGAACTGCCCACGGGGCGGGTTATCGCGCTCCGCTTTCTTTGCGACTCGTCGGTTTACGATCGCTAGGGCACCGAGAAGGGAGGCTGCCCCGGCAAGTGCTATGAGTGCGGGATGTCTCCGCAAGACAGTCGTGTAGTCGGACTGGAGGGAAACGGCGCGTGTTCGCGGGAGTGCCATGTGCAGTACCTCATGTGATCTGCACGATGACTCAGGCGAATTGAGAAATGTTGCAGCTCATCGTCAACGGTCGCCGCGGAGCCTTCGTTCCTAACGCGACTTGGAGAGCATCATTGTCACTCCCCGGCCCAAGATTTACTCTTACTGATCAGTCGAGTGCTGGCGTCCAGACATGATGACGAGGAACATGTCGACGTTCGTCTCGAGCTCGCTCGTTTTGGGACATGCAGGGAGAACAGCCGGCTCAGACAGCCTTTGCATTTCGACCGATCTGCCGGCCAAACTGCCGCGCAACGCGAGCCGTTGCTCGGGCATCACGATACAGACAGACAGTTGGCTGCGCCAATCGGAAATGAAGCCATTGGCCGGCGCCCGCTCCGTTGGTCAGCGCAATACGAGCTCAATCTGGCCGCCCTCAATAACCCTCGTCGCTAGAGCGTCGCGCGCCATCTTTTCGATGGCCGGCCAATTCGAGAGAAGGTACCTCTGCGCCTGAGCTTTCGTCGGAAAACCGGTTTGCAAAACGCAAGTCTGACGCACGTTTCCATTCGCGATTTGGAAGGATACCCTTTGAGGTCCCTCCTGAATCTCTCGCTCGGTTGGCTCGGGAAACTTGCGCATCGTACTCCTTCACGGGTTGCCGAAAAGATTTCGTTGGCGAGGGTTACGACGACCTCCGCACCTAATGACGCGAGCCCGCTGCTCGATCCGCGATGCCGAGGTCTGGAGCAAGGTTGTCAGTCAGACGCGCTTTAAGCGGCGAGACCAAGTCGTTTGGCCGAGCTCGATGGGTATCACATGGCTATTGCTCGTTCGTTCCGCAAGTGACCGTGGCAAGAGCCTGCATTCCGCTTGCAAACATAAGGGGTCAACTGGCAGTAGCCCCTACACGGGTCAAGCCGACGCGCGGTCCGCTGTTCTGCTGACAGCCTACGGCTCTAAGGGAACAAAGGGTGGAACGGCAGCTTGAACCTGGCGGCAGAACCAAGAGACTGGGAGCCGCGAAGAAAAGCCGTTCGGTGTAACGCCCGGCGGCTTTTGTTTGATGGGCATCTCTCGAGACCTGTGCGGTGTCATCCCGCAAGCCGGGACGTCTACAGCGCGATTGCAAATGCCTCCCCTATCTGGGGCAGTCTGTGCGGACATGAACGTCAAGCAAGGGCCCGAGCTCAGAGTACCTGACTGCGTTCTGCACGACCCACGCGAGCTCGCCGCACCTTCATCTGTGCGCAACCCGGGAGAGCTGATGTGGTCGTCCACTGTCGCAGCAATACTGCCCTCTTCGCGTCGCCCCCGTGAATTGCATCACGTCTGCTTTACCCCTCCGTAGTTGAACTCCGATGCGACAGGACGGAGGAACACTTCACCCCCAGTCGGTTTGGTTCCGAGTACTTGCGGGACGCGCTGCTTCAACACTCACGCGCATCGGAATTGGCATGGCTTCCGTCAAAACGGGGCTGAACAGATACTTCACATTGATTGAGCGTCGAGTGCCCACGAAAGTGGGGACCTTCATTCGCTGGCTGCGAGAGCCTCCCAATATCTGGATCCGTTTCATTTTCGCCGGGGTACTTATTCTCGGGGGCGTCCTCAGCTTCCTGCCCCTCTTCGGCCTCTGGATGCTCCCCCTTGGACTGCTTCTCATTGCGCAGGACATTCCGATCCTGCAGAAGCCTCTGCTCGCCGCGCTGCGATGGATTGAGATGAGGTGGAAGCGGCTAAGGCGACGTTTCAGAACGGAGGCTTCATAACAGCGACGAGACCAGTCGCGCGAAGCAAGCCAGAATGACGCGACAGTGCCGCTCGCGGCATCGGCGCAAATCCTCGTATTTGGAACGTTGGGTTGAGCCGGGCTTGGTCCGGCAGGAGGTCACCATGACCAGAGCATCAGACCACGGCATCATGCGCACCCGCGGAGAAGACCAGCCGGTAGACGGGGAGCGCGCCCAATTGACTCAAAAGCTTGAGCTTGGCCACACGCCCCCTGTGATCAAGGAAGAGGCGAACGACCGGGACTAAACCGCAATTTCCTGTCGGCATCGGGGGCGTCCGATCCGGGCGCGCTGCTTTCTGATGCTGCCCGCAGCGATGGCTCGTTTCGAAAGCATCAGAGTGCGGGCATTCTCCCTTAAAAAGTTGCGTGTTGATGCTTTCCAGTAGGTCTCGTCCACCTGCTGAGGATTGGCGATCCCGCCTGCGGTTTAGAAAACTTACGCAGTCTGAAGCGAGTTTCTATGAAAATGGGAAGTGTTCGTGCGGGAGGAACGCCCACTGAGATGGTCGAGCCGCGTAGCGTCCGGATCACTGGTATCCTCTTCCTGAACACCAGCATCAAAGCCGCTCCCGGTGCAACGAATCCACGTGACTGGCGGGCGACTGCGGCTTGTCACCTGTGGTCTCTTTGCCACGGCGCGACCATGGCCCGTGCGATTCCATGCCTCGGCGCTGCGGACATAGGGGCTCGGCCGAGGCCTGGTTGAAGCGGGTCGGCCCGGCAGAACGTAATCGGGATCGCAGTCTCGATCTCAGATCTCGGATACGGCCCCAGTTCGGTTTGTCGACAGCCGACCTCTGCCAGCCGCAGCCTCTTCCCTAGGAACTAGTAGCAAGCGACAGGATTGGTGCCGTGCTCCGGCTCCAGGTCCCCCTTGCGCTGCCGGAGGCGTCCCAGCGGCCCCAGCCGCCAAAAGCTGGGGCCGTTTTTTTGTGTCGACCAACCGCCGTCGAGTTGGCCTTCGCCTAGCAACTGCGGGCGGCGGAGATATGGGAAGCTTTCCGCGCCTGGAAAATGCCATGCGAGAATGTTGCGTACATGGTCGATCTATCCGGCGCTGCTCGCACAGTTTACGGGCTCGATTGTCAGACAGGCCAAGAGGCGCGAGGCCGAGCGACAAATTTCTGAATGCGCACCTTGTTGTGGGGGCGTGGAAGAGGGCCCCGCGGGCTCGCTCGACTGTGGCGAGAGCTCGGACTACGCGGCGAAATGCATGCGAGCTACCGCCTTCTGTGGCTCTCAAGAAGTAGCAACCTTCCTTTTCGAGCTCCTGCTGATTGCTGTCACCCGTCTCGATGATAGGAACAATGTCGAACGTCGCCGTTTAAGGTCTACCCGCAGTGACCTCTATCTGATCTCGAGCCGCTGGCTGGATTATCTCGGCAAGGTCTACGATTAAGGCGGCACAAATGGTACGCGTGACATCTGTCTCCTGGACGGCTGAAAAACTTGAGCGCCTACAAGAGCTCGTCAGCGAGGGTGCTTCCGTCGCTCGAGCAGCAGTTGTGCTGAGACGATCCATGTTTTCCGTCCAGCAAAAGGCGCGCGAAATCGGCTCGCCGTTTCCCACGCAGAGAACTTTGCGCGGGCGAGCGTTTGCGAAAGGCACCGGTGCATGACGATCCGTTCCCGACGCGAAGTCGTCACCTTCAACCATCCGTTCCGAATAAGAGGCATCGACCGACAGTTGCCAGCCGGCGTCTACGAGGTCGTCACGGACGAGGAGATGATCGAGAGCCTTTCATTCGCGGCATTCCGTCGCGTTGCTACCGTGATCAAGGTGCCGGCGGAAGGCTCGGCTGGATTGACGATGGAGGCCATCTCGATCAGCCCTGCCGACTTGTCGGACGCGCAGCGTATCGACGCAAGCCCATCCAACAGCTAACAAGCCGCTTGACCTCTTAGCCATCCTGATCTGGACGCCTCATATTTCGAGAGGCATCTGAGAAGGAGGTCGCCTTTAGGTGGCCGGCCTCGGCGAGCACGGCGACAACGCTTGGGCCGCATGTTGCAAAATTGATAGATCGATTCAAGGAAGCGAGATGATGGGCAATTTCACGGTGAGGGTCGCTCGTATTGAGATGATCGAAAGCAACGAACGAGGTGAAGACATTCGTTTGACGTTTCACATCGAAGGGCATCAGACCAGTTTCAACTTGCCGATCTTCCTGAACTCTCGCGAGTTCGACGACACTGAAGTCGTCAAGATCGCCCGCAGCAAGTTACATGATGTTTTTGATCAGCTTTGCAGTCAGTGCCAGGATTGGCAACTATCGGAAGACGAGCGTAGCCAGCTGGCAGGCATTAACGTGCGGCCATCGACGCGGGTCTAGATGTCGCAAGATCCTTCGCTCGATGAAGGTGGCTCTTGCCGAGCTTTGGTCGGAGCTGGGTCGAATAAAGAGGCGGCTGACTGAGGCGTCCTCAATGCTTGGTGCTCACATTTCGATATACTATAGAAACGCAGAACAAGGGTTCATTCGTCGAGCGCACTTCGACTGCTAAATCGGGCCGCTCACGACGGGTTTCATTTGGCGATCCCGGCAATGTATGCATCGCCTCTAGTTCGGCGGCCTTCTGATTGGGCAGGCGTAAACCTTGATCGTCTGCAAAGAAGTCTCGGCCACTCTGGATGTCGAAGAAATAGCGTTCCATGACGACTCCCTAGTTGCATGCAGTGAGCTGGCCCCGCAAATCTGATCAGTGCGATAAGTGGAGTTTCTGCCTGACGGCGGGCAAGATTGACCCGCGAGTCAGGAGAGACGATGAGCAGACGAGCACGGCGGAACCACACTCCGGCCTTCAAGGCGAAGGTGGCGCTTGCCGCCGTCAAGGGTGACCGCACGCTGGCGCAACTAGCGGAGCAGTTCGACGTTCACCCCAATCAGATCACATCGTGGAAGGCCCAGCTCGAAGGCAGCGCTGCCGATGTTTTCGGTCCGGGCGGCGGGAGTCGGATCGCCGAACCCACCGTCGACGTCAAGTCGCTGCACGCCAAGATCGGCGAGTTGACGCTGGAGAACGATTTTTTAGAAGGAGCGCTCACCAAGGCGGGATTGCTGAGCGTAAAGCGATGATCGACCGTGAACACGATCTGCCGATCAGCAAGCAGGCGGAAGCTCTGAACATCAGCGGCGGCAGCGTCTACTATCTGCCGCGTCCAGTGCCGCCCAAAGACCTCGCGCTGATGCAACGGCTCGACCGGCTGCATCTGGAATTTCCCTTCGCCGGTTCGCGAATGCTGCGAGGCCTGCTGGCTGCCGAGGGGTGCAAGATCGGCCGCCGGCATGTCAAAACGCTAATGCGGCGGATGGGGATAGAGGCGCTCTACCGCCGTCCGCGCACCACCCAACCCGAGCCCGGCCACAAGATCTATCCGTATCTGCTGCGCGGTATGGAGATCACGCGTCCGAACCAGGTCTGGGCGATGGACATCACCTACATCCCGATGGCGCGAGGCTTCGTCTATCTGGCCGTGGTGCTGGACTGGGCGACCCGCCGGGTTCTGTCGTGGCGGCTGTCGATCACCATGGAGGCGGCATTCTGCGTCGCGACACGGGAGGATGATGGCCCGTCACGGCAAACCGGAGATCTTCAACGCCGACCAAGGCTCGCAGTTCACCGGCGCGGCGTTCACCGGCGTGCTCACCGACAACGGCATCGCCATCAGTATGGACGGCCGGGGCGCCTGGCGGGACAACGTGTTCGTCGAGCGGCTGTGGCGCAGCGTCAAATACGAGGAGGTTTATCTGCGGGCCTACGAGAACGTCAGCGAAGCGCGTGCCTCGATCGGCCGATACCTCGACTTCTACAATGGCCGCCGTCCACATTCGAGCCTTGACGGCAGCACACCGGATCACGCCTACTTCACCTCGCTGCCGCTCCGCACGGCAGCCTAACCCCGGCAGAGGCTCCACTTATCGATGCGGAGATTCTGTTCAGACAACCGGGACCGGCTCACAGGAAGAGTAAACTCGCCCTCTAAGCGCTTCGACGCCACGGGAGAACGCCTCAGTCGGTCGTAGAGGACAATAAACGGGTGGTCAGATCGTTGCTGGAATCACTCCGCGCGGCTGCAGCCCGACGACCTAGTAGCTTTCTTGCCGATTCGCGCCCAAGCGGCTTCTCTTAATTAGCTGAAACAGTGACTTCCACGGTCATTTTGGAGTAAGTCGATCCCAAGTAGCTTCCGGACACCGGCATCACTTGTCGAATGTCCCGCGCAACAGCAACAGGGATCAAATTGTGGCCTCCTACACTACGGTTGGTCGGGTCGAATGTAATCCATCCTGCGCCCGGAACGTAGACCTCGGCCCAGGCGTGGGTCGAACCGGAACCCGCTGAGCCCACCCGGCTCATGTCTGGGTCGTATAGGTACCCGGAAACAATTCTACTCCCGAACCCAAGGATACGAGCGGCTTCCACGGACAGCGTCGCCATATCTCTGCACGTTCCGATGCCAAGCTGGAGTGTCTCATCCGGAGAATGAGTGCCCTCGGCATCCCGGGCTTCGTAGCGTATCCACTGTGTGACCCCTTGGTTCAGGTCTTTGAGCAGGGACAAAGTGTCCGTTGTGCTGCCGAGCACAAATGATCGAGCCCACTTTCGTAACGCATCGCCGCCATTCAGGTACTGAGGCGTGGCGAGTGCTCCCAGGTCCGTCCACTCTTCGTCGCTGTACCGGAATGGATAGGAAATGGCCGAGGCAGCAATGGGAAACACGGGCCAAGCGCTGGAGGTCAGCTCAACCTCTGCAACACTTTCTAAAACGAGCTTGTCTGTCATGGCCATGAAATTGGCCATCGCCACAGCATTTCCGAAGACGTCTTCGGCCCAGGTTATCTCACAAGAGGGCGTTATTTGAAGATCATGAGAAAGAAGCCGCAGGTCGCGACCTTCGCGAGGGCGCAGCAATAATCGATGCGCGTTGAGGCCGACCGTGCTTTCAAAGCGATATTCCGTCCAGTGTTTTATTCTTAGGGCTGTCAACCGCGACTCCTGACCGCCTCAACTTTTACGGTGGCATGTCGAAGCAACGGCCGTGACCAGCCGCCGCGCGTCGACAGGTTTGTGCAGGCAAGGCGCATCCTTGAGGTCCGGCGGGATGATCGCGGAGTCGTAGCCGGTCACCAGGAGGACCGCGACGCCGGCAGCTCGCAGCGCTCTCGCGGGCTCGAAGGTTGGACCCTGGCCGAGGTTGATGTCAACCACTGCGCAATGAGGATGATTGTCTTGTAGCGCCTGCAAAGTCTCCTCGAGGTCCCGACAGGGGCCAAGCACGTGCGCGCCGGCGTCTTCCAATGTTCGCTGCGATTCTTCGGCGATGTAGAAATTGTCTTCGAGCACCAGAACGGAAACGCCGGTGAGCGGATGGGGCGCAATCATGTAGCGACCCCTGAAGGTTGAATGTTGCGATAGGCGACCGGACTGTCGGATTGAAAGATGCTCTCTCCCTGGGCGAGCGGGAATGCGATTGTGCAGCAAATCCCATCTCGTTGGACATCCACGCTCCCCTGTCCCCGCAACTCGTAAGGTACGCGTTTGGTGATCAACTCGGTCCCGAACCCGATTCGACGGGGTCCTGCAGCCGGAATGACGGATACGCCATGCTCTTGCCAGGTCAGGCGGAGCCAATCCTTTTCTCCGTTGCGCTCCCGCGACCAAAACACATTTAAGTGGCCGTCGGGCTGGCCCAGGGCTCCGTACTTCAGCGCGTTCGTGGTCAATTCATGGATTGCGAGGGTGAGAACTTCCGCCGCCTTGGGCGGCAGCGTCACCGCGTCTCCTGAGATCGTGAGACGCTCCTCTGCAACGGCGTGAGTGAGGAGCTCTTGGCGGATCAGCCCGTCAAGATCAACCCCAACACCTGCCCCGCGGGTCAGCAGTGCCTGTGTCCGTGCCATAGCTGTGATCCGGCCCTCCAAGTCACGCCTGAATTCTTCAACAGAGGCGCCATCGCCCTTGGAAACGATCGATCGCACCATGGCCAGTACGTTGCGAACCCTATGCTGCAGTTCGGCGAGGAGAATGCCTTGGCGTTCTTCGTTGCGCCGCCGCTCGGTGGTGTCCTGACCGATCTTCATGAATCCGCGCACCGTGCCCTGCGAGTCACGCAGGGCCACGGTTTGGCCGTCGATGAACACCCGGTTTCCTTCCTTCCGCCGGTGCCACCTGACGTTTGGCGCGGCGCCATGCTTCCGAGCCCCCTCAGTCTCCATCACTGGGACCCCGGCCTCCTGGTCTTCGTCAGTGAACAGCACAGCGCCGGACTGTCCGATGATCTCATCGGCCTTCCAGCCGAAGATCGCCTCGGCGCTGGGGAACCAATCGGTGATGATATCCTGCGGGTCGCTAAGAAAGATGGCGTAGTCGCGGGCGTTCTCGACGATAAGCCGAAAGCGTTCCGTGTTGGTCTCAGTCTCGCGGATTTTCCGCAGCCGGTCGATGACCGGGCCAAGGATCATGGCGTAGGTGCGCAGAAACTGGATGTCGTCGTCTCCGAACTCACGGGTCTCGCGCGCATCGACCTGCAGCAGTCCGAAAGCATTGCCCCCCGGCAGGAAGATGGGCACGTTCACAAGTGCAACGACACCATGAGCCTTCATGAAGTCCGGAAAGTCGAACCGGGTCTCCTTGACGATATCTCGCGTGACGACCGGCTCGCCCTTGTCGAGGGCAAAGCTTTCCGATGAACGTTCATGGAGGGGGATGCGGGCCTTGCCAACAACGTCCGGTGCCCAACCGACGCCCGCGAGGACGACGGCGCTGCCCCGCTCGCGCTCAATCTCCAAAACCTTTGCAAGATCCGTATTCAGGGCATCGGCAATCAGCCGGCATCCCTCCGTCAGAATGGCTGCAAGATCCTCGCAACGAAGGACGAACTCACCGAACTTTGCGAGCGCGCGCTGGCGATCACTAGCCTGATTTCGACTGGTCAACGCCGGCCCTCATTCGGAAATTGTTGGAAGCACCAGAGCCTATGCTCCCGGGAAGAGTATACTCCCAACGGTGGCCAGAGTAGTCGGTTCCTCTCGGCGCTTAGTGGAACTATTCAACCTAGGCCGCGGGGGGCGACCGAGAACCGGCCCGTCGCCCGACGCGCGTCGAACGGCGGACCGTCCCGGGTGGATAGCGCGTCTAGATCGCGCCACAGACCAACTGCGCAACCTCTTCCTTCAGCGTGTAGTTCCTATCATGCATCAGCAGCGTTAGTTCGCAGCAACGCGATGTCGAACAGTCGGTGTCGGCAAGGTCGAGGACAAAATTGTCGTGGTCGAAGGCTTGAGGGACAGGCGAGCGTTGCCGTCGCTCAAAGGCAGCCGTTAGGCTCCTCCGGAGGACGTTCGCTCTACCGCCCGCTCCAGACATGCCGCTGCGCTGCCGACCACGAGATGGGCCACGACTAGAAGTCGCGGAGCGGCGCACCTTTGTCACAGCGAAGAATTCTGATGGAGATAGGTCGGATCGAACTGGCCCAACCGTTCCAGCCGCTCCTTTTCAAGCAGATAGAAGGATTTCCGCTCCGTCGTGACGAGACCCTCGTGCCTAAGCTGCTGGAGGGTTCGGTTGAGGTGGACGACAGATAAGCCGAGGCAATCGGCCAATTCGACTTGCGTGATCGGAAGCTCGAATGAGCCGTTTGCGGTCCGGCCGATCATTTCAAGTCGTGCATGAATCTCTGCAAGCAGGTGCGCCATACGAGGCAGCGCTTGCCTGCACCCGACGTTAATGATCCATTCTCGGAAAATCGCTGAATCGATCAGCGTCTCGCGCCAGAGCGCGGCCGATACGTTTGGCCGCCGGCGGATCAACTCGCGCAGCGCATCGTGCTGGATGAAGCCTAGGGTGCAATCCGAGAGGGCAGTTAGGTCATGATCCATGACCTGCAGGTGCAGAGCCTGAAGGTCGGGGATTTCTCCCGGAATATGAATCGAGAGAATTTGGCGTATTCCATCCGGCGTGAGCTTGGACCTAAACGCAAACCCATCCACGATCAGGCAGGATTCCGAAGGCCGATCACCCTCGCGCACGAAGCAATGATGGGCCGCTACCCGCTGGCCGCGGATAGGAAGTTGTTGAATAGCCAGAATATCGTCTTGATCCAGCCGATTGTTCTTTTTGAGTTTCAGGACGAGCGCAGCCGTCAAGGTACTGGGCATCACACGCCACTCCTTGCTTGAGGAAGCTTGAGCCGGCATGGAACTGACCGCTCCGACCGACAAGGCGGGAGCACAACACTCTCGGCCGCTGGCGCCCAAACTTCAGCCAGCGGTGAGGTGATAAGCATAGGTTAAGAGGACGGTTCCAAACCAGCCCATGTTAATTGCGGGCCGTTGCGTGTTCGATTTCAAAGCGCAACGAGACCAGCAGAACGGGGCCGAATTCACCGCGAACTTCGATTGCCAGAGTCCGGACGACCGAACCAGGCAGCACGTCCTTGGCGAAGTCCGGTTCAGCGCGAGGCAATTTCAAGAAGCGCCTTGCCTCCGCGGCCACCTCGCGGAAGTCGCGCAAGCCCAGACTTTCGCGGATGATGTCGAGGAGGTCGCCATGCTCACCGGTCGCAGCATCTATCCACTTGCCAGGTCGGCCTTTAGGTGCCGCACGAACAGCGAGCGGCCCGGGGTGTTGTGGACGTCGCCGACGACCCAGTACCGACCCGACCGCTTGCCATTGGAGAGATAGTGTCGGCACACCGCCTCCGCCTCGCGCGCGAGGCGGCGTGCCAATTCAGACGCATCGCGAGACATTACGCAGCCTCCTGCTCGCCGATGGGTGCAAGCGGATAGCTGTCAAGCACTTTCGACTGGATCTCGGTGCCGCTTGCGTCCGTGGGCACGAACATGCGCAGCTTCCAAGAGATGATCTCGTCTCCATTGATGCCCCCTCGCGCACGATAAAAGGAACGGCTTGCGCCTTCGCCATTCGCTTCTGCATCGTGAGAAGTCCGAGCGCGCGGGTAGCGAAGACCGTCCGCCGGCACCTCAAGCATGCCAGTCTCGTTGCCTTCCGCCTCCACAATCGGCCGTACATTGAGGCTCTGCAGCAGCGAACGGTGCGTGATACTTTGGCGAATTGCTCGATCGAACTTCCGGCCGTGAGCCGCCGAACGTTCGATTGTCTGTGTACCAGTTTGTTCGAGGGGGATGTCGCGCGAAGGCGACAGGGTGATCTTTTGGACAGCCTCCGTCATCTCGATGCTCCACGACGGGTTGCCGGGAGCCACTCTCTCGGCCTCCAACCCATCGCGGAAAACCGCCGCAACCCTTTCACTCTCCTCCCGCCTCCCGCGCCGCTGGTGGTCATCATATCGACCTCAGGCTCCGGCAAGGATCCAAGGAGTTAGTTCAGGACCTTGCGAGCTTGTGAAGAAGCCCGCACCATCACGTTGTTCTTTCGAAGGCTGTCGTATAACCCGCCACGGCAAGCTCGGCGTTTGCATCAGAAAATGCGACAATCTACGACGCAGCCGCCTTTCGTCCCATTCTTGATGGGATTGAGGTGCCTAGGGCTGCAGGCGTGACCAGGCGCGCGCCAATGGCAAGTCGCCTCAACTGAAAATGGCACCCGGAGAGCGTGAGCATAGCGACCCGAAGGGGCACGCGGGTCCGAGTGCAGCGACGAGACCGGTTCAATAGCGGCACCCGGGAACGGGGCAGTGATAGCGATCGCCGCAGGCGAGCCCCTTTCCCGAGTGCCCCCGGCGAGGAGCTCCGCAAGTCTTTGCGCGAGGGATCGAAGCCGGACGGCGTGCGCCGTTGAGGCGTGGAGAAGAAGGGAGTGTTCGAAAGAATGGAGCCTGCTGGTTATGGCTCTTACTTGCCCGGCTTACCGGTGTCGGA
>NZ_JADPKU010000017.1:0-2573 GCF_023074095.1 Bradyrhizobium sp. 137 | reverse complement strand
TGCGTCTCGGTAGGGTAGGCGCGGGACACCTCGACGAGGATGTCCCTACGCCTCCCCCCAAACCGTGCGGGCACTTTTCAATGCACACGGCTTTCCATACGCGCATGCTCTCGACCGGACACGGTTACACGGCATGACGGACACAGGACGATGGTCTTGCGTCGCCAACCGGACCGTTTCCAAGCCGTCAGCGATCCGCTTTGCAGGTCTCCTACGCGGCGGAGGTGATGCATCTCAAATGGTCCCCTCGTATCGCCGCACGCTTCGCATCTGCGAGCGTTGAGCCGATCGACCAGATCATTTGGGCTTTTGACCCACCACGCACCTGCCGTGACGTTGTCGACAACGGGACTCGTCCAGTAGGTTTGGGTCAGATGCTTCAGTCTCCACAGCTTGATGCTGCGAAGCTTACCACGGACCACGGAGCTGACCTCGTAGTCCGTACCCTTCCACAGACGTGCCATGGTTCTCGCTCTCGTCGTTCGATGTCGCATCGCCAGCGTCTTCACAAGGCTGCGGAACACAACAAGCTCCAACAGTCCCAAGGCGCCCTTGAAGTCATCAGCAAACGAATGGTAGTTCGCAAAACCACGGAACTCTGAGTTATAGGCGAGGACGGTTGCGACATCGCTGGTGGCCAGGAACTGCTCGCGAGGACGGCCAGTTTTTCTGGCGAGATCGCCATAGCCGTGTCGCTTGCAGAACGCGGTAACCTCCTTCCGCGGCACTCGCAGGCTGACATTCCCGGTGGTCGGCCGGCGTACCACGCGCCATGTCCGTCCGTCCGGTCCCGTGCGGTTGGATTTGCGTCCAGCCCCGTAGGATGTGTATGTCGAGATGCGATAACTGAGGAAGGTCACTCCCTTTGAAGCGGCATAGACCCCACTTTTCTCGGGCGACACCGTGAGCTTCAATGTCTGCGTCAGGAATTGTTCGACACAATCCATGATCTCACACGCTTCCCGCTTGCTCCCGATTACGCCGATGAGGAAGTCGTCGGCGTAGCGGCAGTAGCGGAGCCTCTTGAAGTTAGGGTCCATCGGATCGACGGAGGGCACTTTCCGTCTCTCCTTGTTGATGGCTTTGATCTCCGCGACTGCAGCGTCGATCTCGGCCCGATCCGCGCCGTCGGCGCGGAGCCGTTCAATTTTCCGGCGGAGACTGAGGACGCGCCGTTCCAGCGCCGCATAGCGCGGGAATGGACGTCGGTCGCGGCCTTTGTCGAAGCCCGTCTTCATCGTCTGCATGTGCTGGTCCAGCTCGTGCAGATAGATGTTGGCGAGCAGGGGCGAGACAATCCCGCCCTGTGGCGTGCCACTGTAAGTGCGTCCGTAGACCCAATCTTCCATGTAACCTGCCTTGAGCATTCCTTCGATCAGAGCGATGAACCTATCGTCATCGATCCGCTTCTTTAGAAGCCCAAGCAGAATGTCATGGTCGATGTTGTCGAAGAACCCACGCACATCCACTTCGACCAACCACTTGCAGCCCGTCCAGGTCTTCTTGATGGACTTGAGTGCGGTATGACAGGATCGTCTCGGGCGGAACCCATGCGACTCATCGAGGAACACAGGTTCGTAGATCGCTTCGAGCAGAATCCTGACCGCCTCCTGAACGAGCCGGTCTTCCACCGTTGGGATACCCAGCGGTCGTGTTTTGCCGTTGTCCTTTGGGATATAGACCCGCTGGACTGGCCGGAAGCGATAAGTGCCGTCTGCTACGCGCCTGGCGACATCGGCGAGCTTCGCCAGCGACATGCCGTCGAAGGTCTTACCATCTACACCCGGCGTCAGGGCTCCCTTGTTGCGGGAGACCTTTTCGTAGGCCCACTCGAAGAGATGCGGAGATCTCATCAGGCGGTGAAGGCCATTTACGCGCTTACCCGACCGCGACAAAGTCGGCAGTGATTCAATTCTTCTCTGGATGGTAGCGGCCTGCATCAGCAGAACCTCTCCGTCGAAGAATCTCTTCTACGCATACTGCAAATGCCGTTGTTGGCGGCATCGTCCTTCCCCCGATCGGAGGCGCTTTCGGTCCGGTCACCCGGCCTTATACGCATGATCGTCCACCTCGCGGCGGCTGTCCTGGCCATTACGCCGGGCGTTTGGGTACTATGACGGCTCCGTCGCCATACAGGTCCTCGAAAGAGCCTGCTGCAGGCGATCCCGTAGTTGCGTGTGCAGGAAGTTGCGGTGTGTTTAGGTGTCCCATTCGTCTCCTTGACCCACCGATGGTGGTCGTCCCACGCGGACTGGTGGCAGATCGCACTGGCCGGTGCGGTCTGCCCCGCGTGGCATAGCGTGTCAGCCGCGTTCGCTACGGCCAGCCCTTTGGCAACTGGAAACTGGGATTCAGGCAATACAGCTTTCACCATGCACACCTTACTCTGTGCTCTCCACCGGGCTGCGGCGCCCGATTTCGAGACGTTTCCCGGCATGCTTTGGTCCCGTTCTCCTTTCGGAGTTTCAGTCGTTTCCGACACCGGTAAGCCGGGCAAGTAAGAGCCATAACCAGCAGGCTCCATTCTTTCGAACACTCCCTTCTTCTCCACGCCTCAACGGCGCACGCCGTCC
>NZ_JADPKU010000114.1:0-3212 GCF_023074095.1 Bradyrhizobium sp. 137 | reverse complement strand
TCTGCTGCCGCTGATAAGCATAAACCCCGACAACGCGGCAAAGACAGTCCGCTTCGACAAGGCTTGGTTTGTGGCGAAACGCGCTGATGGCAAGACGAACGAGGATTACATACAGGAGCGCTGGCTGGCGTGGCGGGCGCAGTGATCTCCGTTGCTGCCGGGGGGGCATCCGACGTGTTCGCTAGCGCAACAATCCTGACAGAATAATAATTTGAGGGGCCCGGCGGCGCGCTTTTCGAGCCGTGCCGTCAGTTTAAAAATCACCGACGCTGTCGGAACGGCAGTCGAATGGTGCGCGTAATTCACCGCGCCGGGGCGCGATCTCTCCTAAGGCGGACGTGCCTGCGAGTCGAATGGCAACCGACCCATCTCACATCCCGCGCAACTAAGATATGTTTACATGCAGGATTGAACGAATCGCTGGCACGGTACTTGAAAGGAGGTGGTAACAGGCGCCTCCTATCTGAGAGGATCGAGGGATATCAGAGCCATCACTTCAGATAGGAGGTTTTCCGGTTGCCAAGTGAGCTCCGCCGATTGATTATGTCCGCAGCTTGTCGCCTACGACGCAGCGGTCATATCTCGCGCGATATCAAAGTTGAGCCGACATTGGGCCGATCCCCCGACCATCGGGGCTTAGAGACCGCTTTCCAGATCCGTCTGGTGGCGACGGGAATATCATGGCCTGCTCTTAATCAGATTGTCTGTCCGTTGCGCTCTTTTGTGGCGTGCGGAATCCGAGGCAAAGCGGCCAGCGATTCCGACGGAAGGCGGCCAGCGATTCTGATCGAAAGCGGCCACCCGATCCGAACGAAGGCGGCCACCCTGTTGATAGGGTGAGACGGGTGGCGTTGTCGGCAATCTGAACGGGGCAAGGTCCTCCTTTTGCGGTCCACGCAATGGGAGGTCTGATGCCCGCCGAGAGATTGCCGATGCGGAAGATTCGAGAAGTTCTGCGCCTGAAGTATGCCTGTGGGGTGAGCGATCGGGTGATCGCCCGCTCGGTCGGGATCGGTCGCACGGCGATCGCGGAATATGTCCGCCGCGCCGCAGTGATCGGCATCACCTGGCCGATCCCGGAGGAACTCGACGACACGGTGCTGGAACGCAAGCTATTTGCGGCGGCCGGCTACAACCCACCGCGATCGAAGCCGCTTCCGGAATGGGGACACATCCATGCCGAGCTGCGCCGCCGCGGCGTGACGCTGGCGCTGCTGTGGGAGGAATACCGCGGTCATCATCCCGACGGCTACGGCTACAGGCGGTTCTGCGACCTCTACGTCGAATGGCGCCACGGCATCACGGCGACCATGCGGCAGACCCACGCGGCCGGCGAAAAGCTGTTCGTGGACTTCGCCGGCGATACCGTGCCGGTGTTCGACGGGCTCACCGGGGAGGTGCGCGCCGCCAAGATCTTCGTCGCGGTCATGGGAGCGTCGAATTACACCTTTGCCCAAGCCCGGTTCAGCGAGGCGCTGCCCGACTGGATCGGCGCCCATGTGGATGCGCTCACTTCCTGGGCGGGGTGCCGAAGGCGCTCGTCTGCGACAATCTGAAGGCCGAGGTGACGATGGTGAGCCGCTACGAGCCAGGTGTCAACCGGACCTACCAGGATCTTGCCGCCCATTACGGCACCACCATTATGCCGGCGCGGCCCCGCAAGCCGCGCGATAAGGCCAAGGTGGAGGCGGCGGTTCTTATCGTCCAGCGATGGATTTTGGCGCGGCTGCGCAACCGGCGCTTCTTCTCGCTCGGCGAGTTGAACGTTGCGATCCGCATCCTGGTCGACGAACTCAACGCCCGCCTGATGCGCAAGCTCGGTGCCAGCCGCCGCGAGTTCTTCGACACCATCGATCGTCCGGCCCTGATGCCGCTGCCGGCCGAGCCCTATCAGTACGCCGAATGGCGTCGTGCCCGTGTGGCACCGGATTACCATGTTGAAGTTCAGGGACACTTCTACTCGGTGCCATCCCGCATGATCCGCCAGGTTGTCGAGGTGCGGGCCACCGAAGCCAGCATCGAGGTGTTCCATCGCGGCACCCGCATCGCCAGCCACGCACGCTCGGGCGTGAAGCGCCGCCATACCACGATCCCCGAGCACATGCCGAGCGCGCATCGCCGATACGCCTTCTGGACGCCGGCGCGTCTGCTGGCCGCCGCTGGGAAAGTCGGTCCGTCCACGATCGCGCTGTGCGAGGCGATCATGCGGACAAAGCCGCATCCCGAGCAGGGCTTCCGATCCTGTCTCGGCATCCTGCGGCTGGAAAAGACCTATGGGACGCAACGTCTCGAGCCGCATGCCGCCGTGGGATCAGCATCGGCTCAGCGAGCTATCGGTCGATCGCCTCGATCCTCAAGACCGGCCTGGACAAGGCCTTCCTTCCCGACACCACCCCGACGCCGATCCCATCCAGCACGGCAACATCCGTGGCCGCGGCTACTACCACTGACCAGCAACAAGGAGACCTTATGCTCAGCAACCACACCCACGAACGTCTCGCCGCTCTCGGGCTCGCCGGCATGGCCAAGGCCTTCGATGATCAGCAACGCCAACCGGACGTCACCGCGCTGACCTTCGAGCAGCGCCTCGGCCCGATGATCGATCGCGAAGCAACCGAGCGAGAGAACAAAAGGCTCATCGTGCGTCTGAAGTTCGCCTCGCTACGGCAGGCCGCAATCGTCGAAGATGTCGATCTGCGCGCTCCGCGCGCCATCGACCGCGCCTTCTTTGCCAAGCTCGTCGATGGCGATTGGATCAGCCGCAAGCAAAATTTGCTCATCACCGGGCCGACCGGCGTCGGCAAGAGCTGGATCGCCTGCGCGCTCGGCCACAAGGCATGCCGCGATAATCGATCGGTCTTATACCATCGCCTGCCAAGGCTGTTCGAAGCACTTGCGCTCGCCCGCGGCGACAGACGCTATGCGCGGCTCCTCAAGACGCTATCGAGCGTCGATTTGCTCATCCTTGATGGTGTGGACGGCCTCACTTCAACGGCATCATAGTGCCAAGCGTGGCCGCCAGGCAGCCACAAAGAAGGGAGACCGTCCGCGATGAAGTTTATCAGAATAGGCGTTGATCTCGCCAAGAACTATTTTCAGATTCACGCGCTATTTAGCGAGGCTGCGCCGGCCGTAAAGCGCAAGCTGACGCGCCGAACAATGCGCGAGTTTTTCTCGAAGATCGAGCCGTGCCGCGTTGGCATGGAGGCTTG